>NZ_AMGD01000058.1:0-1893 GCF_000297555.1 Paenisporosarcina sp. TG-14 | reverse complement strand
AATCGAGTAGGAGGGAGTGATTAACTCCCGTCCTCTCACACCACCGTACGTACCGTTCGGTATACGGCGGTTCAATTAAGATTGATGACGCAAAGTTTCATAACGTGATATTAGACTTTTGAGCCCTTGGAAACTCCAGTAGGAGTTTCCAAGGGTTATGTGTAGTATTGGACTTTTGGAGATTCTCCAATAACTCTTTCTTGAGTTCCCCCATTCATAAGCTTTCCCCTGCGGGGTACCTAATCCAATAAGTTTTCTCACTTTTGTTCTTGGATTCTTCCAGTTCTTCCACATACACATACGGAGTCTTCTTCTAATCCACGAATCGAACTTTCTGAATATGCTTGGAGTATCCGCTAACGCAAAATATCCGCACCACCCCATCAAATATTGATTTAGTTTCTTTATTCGATACCTCATAGGATAAGGTTTCTTCCTAGATGTAATTTCTCGAATTTTATTTTTCATTCGTTTCACACTTTCTTTGGCAATTCGAACCTTCGGTTCTTTACCGTTGGTGAAACTGAATCCAAGAAACTTCCTCTTCCAAGGGCGGTCTACTGCAGATTTATTCAGATTAACTTTCAGCTTGAGTTTTCCTTCAATTAATGAGGTAACAGAAACCATGACTCGATTTCCTGCCTTCTTTGTTTTCACATAGATATTACAGTCATCTGCGTATCTGACAAATTTATGTCCCCTTTTCTCCAAATCTTTATCCAGTTCATCTAGGACAATATTAGAGAGTAAAGGACTAAGAGGGCCGCCTTGTGGAGTACCTTCTTCACTGGTTGTCACAACACCATTAATCATGATTCCCGATTTCAGATATTTACGGATTAGCTTAAGCAAGCGTTTATCTTCGATTCGTTTCGCCAGTGTTCCCATGAGTCTGTCATGGTTCACCTGGTCGAAGAATTTCTCCAGGTCGATATCGACTACCCAACGATTACCTTCTCCCATATATCCTTTAGTTTTCTTTACCGCGTCATGAGCGCTTCGATTTGGTCGAAAACCATAACTATGGTCTGAAAACGTCGGGTCATATAGAGAAGTTAAAATTTGAGCTATTGCTTGTTGAATGAATCGATCTATCACGGTAGGTATACCTAATAGACGCACGCCCCCATCAGGTTTCGGGATTTCGACCCTGCGGACGGGTTGCGGTTCATAGCTTCCCTCAAGAAGTTCCACTTTCATGGATTCCCAGTGTTTTAGGATGTGTTTTCGTAGGTTTTGTACGGACATTTCATCCACACCATGGCTTCCTTTATTGCGCTCCACCCTTTTCAAAGCAGAGAGCAGGTTTCCCCGTGAAAGTATCTGTTCCATTAACATTCGTTACGCCTCTTTCCGTGAACAACAGGTCTTTTTATGCCAGTTCTGCTCCACCATCTTAAAGCTCCCCGTGGAATTCACCACTTCCATCTTCAAGTATGCCTACTTCGGTTATCTGTGTTCTTCGCAGTTTACTGAATGCCAAGTTGTTATTCTTTCCTAATTGTTCAGCCCTTCCCATTCTTCTCGAGTTCGAATGGTACTATGGCTTCTGCTGACTTCTGATTGTTCAGCTACCCATCACTGAATAGGTTACCAAGTTTACTTGGCGTATCAATCAGATCTCCCCAGGTAAGAACGTAGTCTTTCCCTCCATCTATCTGCCTCATTTACTACATACGACCTTCGACAGAAAGGGCTTTGTTTTGTTTAGCAAACTCACCCAATCGCATATAGCCTTATATGAGATTCGTGTTCCTCAGACCGGAGATTTGCCGCTCGCTTCCTTCAGATTCCACGTCACCATGGACACCCTTGCGTTAAGCTAACTGTTACTTCTGTCTTCACAGTTCGGGACTTTCACCCTATAGACTACGCCCATGCTGGGCACACTAA
>NZ_AMGD01000057.1:0-28715 GCF_000297555.1 Paenisporosarcina sp. TG-14 | reverse complement strand
GAGGAGGCTGAAGCCGTGCCCGCGGAAAGCGTCCATCTGTTTCTGCATCGCTCTGCTAGCTTCGAAACATGAAAGTGCGCTGGAACGGAAAGCAACGGGATACTTGAAAAACTACGTAAGAAAAGACTGCCATTCTCATGACGAGAATGGCAGTTTTTATTCACATTTTTTTAGCGGTTTTTACTGCAACATCTTCGTTCTTCTTCTTTACTTCTAATCGTTCATTGCCCATATAGTATACGGCGATAAACGCGATGGAAATGGGAATTAGAGACAATAAGAAAGTAGTTGAGATAGAGTTCGACATAGCATTCACGATTACTTCTAAAATATCAGTTGGAATAGATGCCCGTTGTTCGGGTTGAAAAACTGTTTGCAAGTTTTCAATTGTATTAGCAGCATCTTGACCTGAACCATCAAGTTTGTCTGTGATTTCAGTGGTTAATAATTTGGTTTGAATTGAACCGAAAATTGTAATTCCCAGTGCAAGTCCAAGTGTACGAAAGAAAGAATTAGTCGAATTGGCAGATCCGCGATGACGGTAATCCATTTTGTGTACACTAGCCGAGGGAAGTAGGGAGAATGAAAATCCTACACCAAACCCAACAGTCACCATATACAAAGTTAACAAATATCTGCTCGTTTCAGGAGAAATGGTTGCCATAAGCCCCATACCAATTGCATAAGCAATTACAGAAATTGTCATAATTCGTTGATACGTCATTTTTGATTGAGCAAATCCGGCAAATGCACTACCGACTACTGATCCGAGCAACATCGGTATTAAAATGACTCCGGCATTTGTTGCAGAACCACCGTAGACTGCTTGCACAAAAATAGGAATAAAAATGGTTAACCCGACAAAGGTAGCCCCATATATTAAAGCCAACACTTGTGAGGAAGCAAATAGTCGATTCTTAAACATCCAAAACGAAATGATTGGTTCGCTAGCTCTAGTCTCTGCCCATAAAAAGAGTGTACAGAACACCGCAAAAGTAGAAAATAACGCAATGCTTTGCCAAGAACTCCAAGCAAATTCTTTTCCACCAAATTGGAGACCAAACATTAAACTGACAACCGCTGTAATAAGCGAAAAGGCACCAAGCCAATCAATTTTTTGTTTTTTAGGCTGCGTAGTTTCTTTATAAAAACGTAAAATTAATATAAGTGCAGCAAGTCCAATCGGTATATTAATATAAAATACCCAGTTCCAGCTGATTGTATCTGTGATAAAAGCCCCAAGTAGAGGTCCGAGCACACTAGATGCTCCAAAAACTGCCCCTAAAAGACCCGTCATTTTCCCGCGTTTTTCAGGCGGGAATACATCGAAAACAATCGTAAAGGCGATTGGCAATAAAGCTCCGCCCCCAATTCCTTGAATCGCACGGAATACTGCTAATTGAGGAACAGACTGTGCAATCCCACATAAGGCTGAACCGATTAAGAAAATCGTCAGTCCAAAGACGAAAAATCGTTTACGTCCATACATATCTGATAATTTCCCGAAAATCGGCATACCTGCTAATACGGCCACAGCATAAGCTGACGTAATCCAAACATAACTCTCAACGCCACCCAAGTCAGCCAAAATTGATCCAAGTGCTGTTGCCACAATTGTACTATCCATGGCTGCCATCAGTATCGCTAACAGCAGTCCAGCTAAAACGAGACGTAAATTTGTTTTTTCTACCATTGTAAAAACTCCTCTAATATTGACACTATACTAAGTGGTTCAGTTAAAAATAGTATAGCAATAGAGTTCATAAAAGAGAAATTTCAATTTGTAGCTGTAGCTTACATAGGCACGGTTTTATTATAGGAACTTCGTTAGTTAAGTTTTTGAATAGGTTAAGCAAAAAGGCCAAGGAATGTTTGAATACCAAAAAATTTTTTGGTCTTTTTTATAGCTCAGTTGTAATTATTGGCTGTCACGTTGTAATTATAGACCTCCACGTTGTAAAAATCGGGATCCACGTTGTAATAGTAAAATTGTGGGAGTTAATAACCTGATTATAATTGCAGTTAGTTTCCATTCTTCCGTCCATCAAAACCAAAGTACTTTATGCACGAAGGTTTCAGGTCATAAAGTACGCACAACAGACGGCAAGATTGCCTTACATAACAAAGACAGACTAGCGAAGTAACGAAGTCACTTCAGCTAATCTGTCTTATTCTTGAGGCTATTGTGATATAGGTTAGCAATCCAAAACTAAACTGGAAGCCGAATTCACACGGTTAATCAAATCCTTTTTTCAGCTGACACTGAAGGAAGAACCTTATCTAACAAACAATTGTACATCAATACCTGATGGATCTATAGCACTCACATAACCATTTAGTTCTGAAACAGATACACCCATTTCTTTTAATCTTAAAACGACAATTTCTCTAGCTTCTTCATTAGGATAAACAATTGAATAATTTTTCAGTCCAAGGGTATGTTCATCTCGTTCAATTGAGGAAGGATGTCCCCAAATATTAAGAGCAATATGATGATGGTAGCTATTAGAAGAGATAAACAATGCTTGAGTACCATAACGATTGACTATATCAAAGCCTAATCCTTGTACATAAAAAGATTCTGCTTCAGCTAAATTGGCAACACTTAGATGTACATGACCCATCACTGTTCCTAGGGGCATGCCACTCCATACTGTTGTTTGCTCTGCATTTGCCATTAGACTCTTAATATCAAGAGGATCTATGGTCATTTCTACTTGGCTATTTTGCCAATTCCAAGTTTCAGGACTACGGTCATAATAAATTTCTATGCCATTTCCATCCACGTCATTTAAATACAATGCTTCACTCACCATATGATCAGAAGCACCGCTAAAGGGATACCCAGAGCTACGAATATGATTGAAAACTGATCCTAGTTCTTCCTTGGAAGGAACTAAAAAAGCCATATGATAGAGGCCGGCTACATTTGGCACGTGATTTTTGGGAACGATTGTTTCTTCAATTGTCAAAATAGCGTCTTGTCCATTAGCGGTAAACTTCACAATAGAAGGAGTTTTCTCCAGAATATGAAGACCTAATATTTGTTCGTAAAAATTGGTTGCACTTGATAAGTTTTTAACCATTAAATGCACATGCTTTGGGTAAGTAGTAGGTTGTTGATGAAAAATCATATGACAAAACTCCTTTTAAGTTACTTTTTAAAACTAAGTTACTTTATGTAAGTTATTTTAAATTAGTCTGGTACACATGTCAAGGGGAGAGTTTTGACGTATATATTTTATGTGTTAGGGAGATACTCGGGGAATACAATAGCCTTCAACTCGAAGGGAAGTGAGCAAGTGAAAATATGGAAACGTTCAAAAAAAATGGTTGAAAGTAGTAAGGAAAAATCACCTAATCGTGTTCCATCAAATAGCGGTAAAGTCAATATTAGCCTTATTAAAAATGCCCTAGAAGATATAGATGATGCAGTTTTTAAAGAGTATCAAACAGCAAGAGGACTTGTGACCATTGTCTATTTGAATTCTCTAATTGATTCCTTGGTTTTACATAAAACCGTTGTTTCACCAATTGCAAGTAATAATGATCAAATCATTGAAGCATATGAACAACTCGATGCAACTAATCTTCATGACATACTTATGGTGATTACTGAAGGAAATACACTCATTTATCTCCATAACGAGCAACACTTTTTAAAAGCTAACACATATAGTCCACCACATCGCTCTATCATGGCTTCAGAAATTGAATCGACAGTCGTTGGTCCTCAAGATGCTTTTACAGAGTCTTTGAAAATTAATTTATCATTAATAAAAAGAAGAATTCATCAACCAGGTTTGAAAAGTAAGGATCGTATTATAGGAAAAGAAACGAATACGAAAATATCGATTGTTTATATCGAGCATCTCGTTAACAATGAAAATCTTCAACGTCTTGAGCAACGAATAAATGAAATTGATTATGACAATTTTATAGACATCACGATACTAACACAGTTAATTGAAGATAAGCCCTTTTCAATATTTCCTCATTTTGGTATGACATCAAGACCTGATTCTGCGTCTAATTATTTATTAGACGGCCGTATTATCATTGCCATGGAAAATAGTCAGAGCGTAATGATTTGTCCATTCTCATTTTTTGAAATGTTTAAGTCTCCTGAAGACTATTACAACAGATGGGGAACATCTTCGCTCTTAAGAATGATACGATTTACGGGTTTTTTCATTACCATTATGCTAACCCCTCTTTATATTTCAGCACTTTCTTATCATCAAGGAATTCTTCCTTTTGAAATGTTAATGGTATTGGAAGAATCAAGAAGTGGGGTGCCATTTCCACCTGTGATCGAAGTGCTTTTTATCGAACTCGTCATTGAAGTCTTAAGAGAAGCGGGGTCCCGAATGCCGTCGAAAATCGGTCAAACGATTGGTATTGTTGGGGGTATTGTTATTGGGACTGCATCAGTTGAAGCTGGACTAGTCAGTAATACATTGATTGTTCTTGTCGCAACTTCCGCGTTGCTGTCATTTTTATTACCTTCCTTTCTTATGAGTAGTGCGAGCCGAGTTGTTCGCTATCTTTTTATTTTAGCAGCAGGGTTATTTGGGTTACTTGGTCAAATGATTGCTTTTGCTTGGTTATTTAATCATTTATTGAATTTAACATCATTAGGGACTCCTTATATGTCACCAGTCATTCCAAGAGCATGGTCAGATTTGTATGACAGTATCATTCGTTTTCCAATGGTGTTTATTAACAAAAGAAAAGGGATATCTAGAGCCAAACAGGTGAAATTAGATTCTAAATAGGCAGGTGAAAGAAGTGGATGTAACTAAAAAGAAAGTATTAAATGGCTATCATGTGGTTTTTTTAGTTCAAAATGTCATGATTGGCATGGGTTTATTGTCCTTTAATACAGTATTAAGTCCAGTAGGCTATAGTCAATGGTGGATTCCACTTCTTTTTGGTGTTCTTGCAAATATTACACTCATTCCGATGGTTTGGCTTGCCTTACAATATAAAGAAGATGACTTGTTTGATATACACGAAAAGTTACTTGGAAAAAAATTCGGGAAATTGTTAAATGTTTTAATAATTGTCTATGTGGTTCTAGTAATTGCTTCAGTCACTCAAAACTATTTAGACCTTATTCAAATTGCTATACTACCTAATCGGGCAAATACTTTCCATGCATTTTTTATCATGCTATTAGCAGTACTTATTGTAAATGGGGGTATTAAGTCAGTTGCGAGGTTTTGCATCTTTACCTTTTTTTTCGCATTTGGACTCGTCTATTTTTTAAGATGGGGATTCGTAGCAGGAGAAATCAGTCATCTATTGCCCCTGTTTAACTTCTCATCTTCTGAATTTTTGGAAGCTACTAAAATCGGCTATAGTTCAATGGTTGGCTATGAACTTATTATGGTGTACTTTCCTTATATTATTAATCAAAAAAAAGCATTCAAGCAAACCTCTTTGGGTATTTGGATAACAGTCTTATTCTATTTCATGACTTCCGTTGTAGCGGTCATGTATTTTTCTGAATGGCAACTTGAACATATATTCTACCCAATACTTGAATTATTTCAAGCAGTGGAACTCTCCTTTGTAGAAAGAATCGATACAATTGGTATCACTGTTTGGGTGTTTTTAATTTTATCGACAATTAGTGCTTATTTATGGGTGGCAAAGAAAGGCATAGAATCTGTTCGTGCTAAAAATAGTCAGTATCACATTTACTTTACGGCTGTAAGTGTTTATATATTACTCAGTCTGCCTTTTACTCAAACAATTAAAAAGACATTGCATGAAAATATTTTCTATGTTAGCTATGGGCTAATATTATGGCCAGTATTTCTATGCATGATTCATTTTTTGAGAAAAGAGAAAAAAGGGGTAGTCAAATGAAAAAGAGTATAATTTGTATATTAGTTTCTTCGCTTACCCTAAGCGGTTGTACAGGAGTTAAGCAACCTCCATTAGAAGAAATAGGGTTAATTACTGTCCTTGCTTTTGATTATGTTGATAACAACAAGATGAAAATGACGGCAATTATTCCTCAGACTGATCCTGAAGCCGAAAAGCATACACAACAGTATTCAGTCGAAACAGATTTAATAGAAAAGGGGCTAGTTGAGATTTCGTCAAAATCAGATTTAACCGTTACGTTAAAGCAACTACGGGTAGTCTTTTTTAGTGAAGAATTTGCTGAATCTGGACAAATGAGAGAAGTAGTTAAACATTTATATAATGATGCAAATGTGAGAACACTCACAAATTTGGCTGTTGTTAAAGACTCGGCAGAAGCAGTTCTGACAAGTGAATATCCAGATAAACAAAGTATGAGTAAATACATTAATAGTTTTTTTCAGCACAGACAAGTTACTGTCTATAGTCCGATGATAACGCTGCATGACTTTATCCATAATTCATACAATCCATTAATTGATGGTTTAGTACCGTATGTTGAATTAAAAGAAGGATTCATTAAAATAAACGGAGTATCTGCGTTTAAAGAAGAAGAAATGATTCATGTATTTAGCGAAGATGAAGGGATTATAATACAAATATTACAAAAACCAGATGCTTTATCTATTTTAGTCTTTACGCAAGACATAGGCGATTCTAAAAAAGAAAAAGTGTCTTTGAAATTCGTTAAACATAAAGCTAAAATCACGTCTAATCATGACTTTGAATCGCCCAAGGTAAAGATTTCTATAAAACTTGAAGGAACATTATCTGAATACGATGGTGAAAGAGATTTGAACGATAAAAAAGGGTTAGCTTCAATTGAAAAAGATATTAATAAAAAAATTGAAGATGAAGTAAGGGAAATGCTTGAAAAATTCCGCGAATTATCAATAGATCCTGTAGGTCTTTTTGAAACTTTTCGTATGCGGTATAAAAAAGATTTCTCAAGGGATTTAAGGGATGAGTTGCTGTCTAAAGCAGAATTTGATATTGAAGTTAAAACGAACGTAGAAACAACGGGAACGATAAAAAAATAAGTTGGTTTTAATCATACTTAAAAAACGCAGAGATTATCTTCTGAAAAACATGGAACTTCCTATTTTATAAATCGTATTAATAGTTGAAGCTTTAATTTTAGGAGGAAAACAAATGTTTAAGAAATTAGCAGCTGAAGTATTTGGTTTATCAGAAATTGGTATTGTTGTACCAAAAGCAGATTTTGATAAAACAGAGTCCGACGATTTTGTCATGCATGAATCGGGGGAAGAAATTTTCTTCTTAATTAAAACAAAAGCTGATGAATATTGCTTCACGAATAAGGCTTTAATCCATGTAGATGGAGCAAATGCGATTAGCAAGAAACGAACACTTAAACGCTATGAATATGCGTATAATCTCATTACCGATGTCGAGTTAGAAACAGCAGGAACAATTGACTTAGATGTGGAAATTAAATTTACAATCGGCAATATACCACTATCTGTAGATATTCACAAAAGATTTTTAACTGAAATTAAAGATTTGTATAAAGTGTTATTTGCAATATCTCTTGAAGTAAAAGACAATGAGAAAAAATACACTATTGCAGAGAATAGCTTGTCATACGCTTCTCAATCAATGGGCCGTCTAGGTAACGACGAAGTAACCCCGGCTCAATCATTTGAAGATATTACACGTTTCGCAAACAATTGGATGCTCGAAAGTCGATTGAAATATGCAAAAAAAGATTTCAAAGATGTATTCGAGCTCTATATTAATCAATAACTTAAAAATCACATTAACCGCCCAACTTTTTACAGAGTGGGCGGCTTTTTTATGTAAATTAGTTAGATTATATGGCTTTAGATGACAGTTGTTTGCTGCTCCAGGTTGACGGACTAGCCCTACAGATTGTACAAAAACCGAAATGTTGAAAATTCATTAGTTTAGTAAAATATAGCACCTCGCACTTGATCGATTTAGCACCAACGTAATCTTTTTGTCGAGAAAATTCACGTAAGAAAAAAGGAAATCAGTTAACTGTAACGAATTGATTCTTATAGAAAGAGTGGAGGAATAAACATGTGTGGGCGCTATAGTTTGTTTGCTAATTTTCAGGAGATTGAAGAACGGTTTGGTCAAGCTACGTTTGATGTTGATGATTATGAAGAAAGCTATAATATTGCTCCTTCTCAAATGGTCCTTTCAGTGATCAATGATGGCTCGAAAAATCGTCTAGGCTTTTTAAAATGGGGTCTTATTCCACCATGGGCAAAAGACGAGAAAGTAGGCTATAAAATGATTAATGCAAGATCAGAAACTGTACATGAAAAACCCAGTTTTCGTAACGCGTTAAAGAATAAAAGATGCCTTATTGTCGCCGACTCGTTTTATGAGTGGAAACGAACAGATGGACGAAAAGTTCCGATGCGCATTAAAATGAAAAATGATGAGCTTTTTGCGATGGCTGGGTTATGGGAATCTTGGAAGACTCCTAATGGCAAGCTCGTTCACACATGTACCATCTTAACAACTGAGCCTAATGATTTGATGTCAACCATTCATGACCGGATGCCCGTCATTCTTAAACAACAAGATGAGTACAAGTGGTTAAATCCTGCAGTAAAAAATGGTGATGACTTAAAGCGCTATATGGTACCTTTAGAAGACGGTTTACTTGAAGCATACGAAGTGTCTGACAAAGTAAATTCACCCAAAAATAACGATCCTGAGTTGATTGTAAGAGTCGCGGAATAGGCGAAAGAGGGTATAAATGTGCAGGTTTTACGAGTAAATAATGTGAGCAAATCTTACGGCAAGCAATAAATTCTTTCGAATATACACTTTACTGCAGACCAAGGTCAAATTGTTGGTCTCATAGGTCCTTCTGGATCTGGCAAAACAACACTTATTAAACTCATAATGGGCATGGATGTGCCTTCTTCAGGAGCTATTGAAATGCTACATCAAAAAGTACCAAATCCTAGCTTGCTCCAACAAATTGGATACATGGCACAATCGGATGCATTGTATGAAGACTTAACTGGTTATGAAAACTTATCTTTTTTTGCTTCTATGTTCTTAATGAATAAAGCCGAGCGTAATGAGCGAATTGCGTATGTTACCCAAATTGTTCAATTGGAAAATGCTTTGAAGAAGAAAGTTGGTAAGTATTCAGGAGGAATGAAACGTCGGTTATCTCTAGCGATTGCACTTATTCAAAATCCTCAAATATTAATACTAGACGAGCCGACTGTAGGGATTGACCCGGAGTTACGAAGATCCATTTGGCAAGAACTTACCAGATTGAAAAATGAAGAACAAAAGACAATTGTTATGACTACACATGTTATGGACGAAGCTGAAAAATGTGATGTCCTTGCTATGATTAGAGAAGGACGTGTCATTACAAAGGGTTCACCACAAGCATTAAAAGCCGAGTATCAAGTAATTAACTTGGAAGATGTCTTTTTACAAGCGGGAGGGCAAGCAAATGCGAATCACAGCTCTCGTTAAACGGATTGTCTTGCAACTTGTGCGTGATAAGCGAACGCTCGCACTCCTATTTGTGGCACCATTACTTATTTTAACGCTCATGCATTTTTTATTTACTAACAATGAAGTACCTTCAGTATTGGGGGTAGAAGGTGTATCTGATGAGATGGTGGGACAATTAGAGCAGGTTGGCATTGACGTCGTTTCTTTTAAAGTTAAAAATGTTGTAGAAAATGTCATTATTGAAGATGAATTAGATGGTTATCTCTTATTTGATGCTGGAAAAGCAACGTTAACACTTGAAAATACGGATCCATCTCGTTCTAAAATGTTACAAACCAAAATCCAACAAGCAATGGGTAGTGCATCATCCGAAATGGCTGCAACTGGAATCGACACGAGCTATATATATGGCAGTGATGATACAACTTTCTTTGATGTGTTAAGTCCGATATTAGTTGGTTTTTTTGTGTTTTTCTTTGTGTTTTTAATTTCAGGAATTGGCTTGCTACGTGAACGGATGACAGGAACACTCGAACGGTTATTGTCGACACCCATCAAAAGATGGGAGATTGTCTTTGGTTATTTAATCGGTTATGGGTTATCCGCTATTATTCAAACGATCATCGTTGTTGTCTACGCTGTTAATGTGTTAGATATGGTCTTAGTTGGTTCCATTTGGCATGTACTCGTCGTGAATGGATTAATTGCGCTTGTAGCCCTTAGTTTAGGAATATTACTGTCATCATTTGCGGCATCAGAATTTCAAATGATTCAATTTATCCCTTTAGTAATTGTGCCACAAGTATTTTTCACAGGAATTATTCCGATTGCTGGAATGCCTGAAATATTGCAAGGACTTTCCAAAGTGATGCCGATTTCATATGGAGCAAACGCTTTGAAAAGTATTATGTATAAAGGAACAGGATTAAGTGAAATACTTTCAGACTTGCTTATCCTTCTTGGTTTTGCAATTGTCTTTATTGTTCTAAATATTTTTGTTCTTAAAAAGCATCGAAAAGAGTAGGGGTAATTGACATGACCATACTTGAAACAGAACGACTTATTCTTCGGCAAATATTTACAGATGATGCCGAGTTTATGTTGTCACTTTTGAATGAACCCGATTGGATAAAATATATTGGTGATCGAGGAATTCAAACAGTAGAAGCTGCAAAACAATACATTCAAGATGGACCTATGACCATGTATGAAGAATATGGAATTGGCTTGTACTTAGTTGAACTAAAAGAAAGCGAGACGCCAATTGGTATATGTGGTCTAATCCAGCGTGACTTCTTAAAAGATGTCGATTTAGGTTTTGCGATTAGTTTAAAGTATTGGGGATGCGGATATGCATGTGAAGCTGCAAATGCTATATTGACATATGGTACTGAAGTGTTAGGATTTCGTCGTATTGTGGGTTTTACATCACTTGATAATGAAAAATCCGCAAACCTTTTACTAAAATTAGGAATGAATGAAGAAGGCAAGATGAAATTTGTTTCTATGACAGAAGACGTTAGATTGTTTGCCATAAATTATGAATAAAAAAAGATTGAAACGAGTGTAATTACTCGTTTCAATCTTTTTAATTTTTATACGCCAGGAACCCAACCTGGATTGTTAATAATACGATTCCAAAGTGGCGTAGGCATTACTAACTCTTGTTGCTTATCAAGATCGAGTTTCGTCACAATTTCTTCTTCGCGACCTTGTTCTATTTTCTGTACCCAGTCAGGATCAATTAATAATCCGCGTCCAAGACCGATTAGAGGGATACCTGATGCTAAGGCATTCCCTGCATCTGCAGCAGTATAAATAGAACCTACGCCAATGACTGGTACACGATCACCAACAGCTTCTTGGATAATTTCAATACGAGAACGTGTGTCTTCTATGCCACGTTTAGGAGTTGACCAGAAATCCATAAGTGAAACATGGAGATACTCTAAGTTTTTATTTGATAATTCATCAATTAACACTAATGTATCTGACATCGTAATTCCTGGAGTTTCTGGTTCTTCAGGTGAGAAACGATAGCCGACAATAAATGATGTTGTTGCGTGCTCTTTTACTATTCGTTGAACTTCATCAACAACCGCAAGAGGGAACGTCAATCGTTTCTCTAATGACCCGCCAAATCGATCCGTGCGTCTATTAGAGTGTGGCGAAAAAAATTGTTGTATTAAATACGTGTTTGCACCATGGATTTCGACACCATCATAGCCGGCTTCAATGGCACGGCGAGTGGTCTGTCCAAAATCAACAATAATGTCTTCAACTTCAGCTTCTGTCAGCTCACGAGGAACTGGTTTACCTTCAGCAGGGTATGCAATAGGACTCGCACTTACAACGTCACCATTTGGGGCAATGTCTGCAGGCACTTGTCGACCACCATGGAAGATTTGCAAAATTGCTTTTGAACCTTCGTCTTTAATTGCAGTTGCTAGGCGACGTAGACTTGGAATCATCTCGTCTGTATGTCCGGCGAACTCACCAGGAAAACCTTGGCCGTTCGGAGTAACGTATGTACAGGCTGTAATAACCATACTAACGCCTTTCGAGCGGTGGATATAATAATTAACTTCATCATCAGACACCGTGCCATCTGAATTTGAAGAGTAGTTCGTCATAGGGGCCATAATCACGCGATTCTTAAGTTGTACGCCATTTGGTAATTCAAATGGTTCTAATAGCGGTTTATATTTTTCGTTTACCATATATGATGACCTCCTGGATTGATTAATTTAAGTGAGAAACAGTGATATTCGTGATTTTCGTTGCAACTTTCAAGGTTTCAATGAAAATATCCAATTATTCCCTAATAATTAGATGTCAACGAATGCTGTAATAAGGTTACTTTATGTCTTGTTGTTAGCTATAGTCAAAAATTATGCCTATATAATATGCAAACTAGAAGTATCAGATATAAAGAAATAGAGAATAATAGAGGTATTAAGACAAAAGAGGCAGAAGGTTAACATAAATACTTAGAATTTAGAAAAAAGGTGTAAAGCAAGCATGCAAATACGAACTGAAACTATAAATGATTATAAGCACGTATTCAATCTGAATTACTTGGCGTTTGAAAAAAGAGATGATGAGGCGAAGTTGATAGAGCACATTCGATTCTCCAACTGTTTTATACGAGAATTATCGTTAGTGGCTGAAGAACAAGGAGAAATAGTTGGTCATGTCTTACTTAGTAAAGCTAAGATTATCCGGGAAAACGTGTAGATAGATGTCCTTGTCCTAGCTCCAATAGCTGTGAACCTTACTTTTCAAAAAAGAGGAATTGGCAGCAACTTAATTAGGGAGGGGTTAAGAAAAGCAAAAGATCTAGGTTATGGTATTGTGTTTTTGATCGGTCATCCAAATTATTATCCAAAGTTTGGATTTCAGCCTGCAAGAAATCACGGCATGGAACTAACACAATTTGAAGTGCCTGACGACGTTTTTATGGTTTGTGAACTAAAGGACGGAGAGTTAGCTCGCATTAGTGGAGAATTACACTATCCTGCTTCATTTTTCGTCTGAAAAATCAGCTTAAATATAAGGGTATTTTGTATGTGTTCGTTTCATAAATCTTTTCTTTAGTAAACTGAAAACACCAAATGGATATAAGTAGCCAAAATCCTCCAGCAAAATAGCCAGCAAGAACGTCACTAGGATAATGAACACCTAAATAGATACGGCTATAGCCGATTAAAAAAATCATTAAGGTACTAAATAGCAAGAGTAGCGTGCGACCCATACGCTTGTGAATATGGCGCCATAGCAGGAACGTGAGAATGCCATATACAGTTATGGCATTCGTCGCATGACCACTAGGGAAACTGTATCCACCAATCTCAATAAGACGATGCAAATCTGGACGAACTCTCTGAAAGATTTCTTTCAAAAATCTAAAGAGGTAGTGGGAACCGATTAAAACTAAAATAAATAACAAAAGTTCTAATCGATGGTGAAGGAAGAAGTAAAGGAAGATTACGCTAACAACGGCGATAAAATTAATTGAAGATCCTGATCCGATAAAAGAAAAGAATTTCATCGTGACAGTTAAAAATGGAGTTTGTAAGCTTTGAATAAAAGCGATAATCACTTTGTCGAAATGAACAATATCGTTGTCTTTAATTAAAAGTGTCATCGAGCCAAAACCAACTAGTGTGAATAATAGGAATGAAAATCTTACCTTCGAGTCCATTAACACATCCCCTTTATTCATAAAATCGATAATAGGAATATTAAACTTAATTAGCAGAGGAGGGAATTAACTTGAAAAAATACAAAATAATAAGTGGGTTACTACTTTTAGTTGGTTGCTCAACTGTCTTAGATACTTCGCAGTTAAGTGAATCACAACAAGGGGAAGACGGACTAATTAAGTTTTACAGTGCACCTTCTGTTGAGGTGGCAATTGATGCGTTACCATATGAAGTCAATTTGCCCGAGCAATTGCCATTCGAAACAGAGGGATTCAAAACTTTAGGAATTACAGATTTCGGTGGTAAAGGTCAAAACCCCGAATCCCAGTTTATAGCAATAGATGAAAAAGAAAATAACTTAATCCTTTCAACTACGACAGCACATCGAGAATATCCAGATAGTGATCCTGAAGAAATTACATTAGACAATGGCTACCAAGCTTTTTATATGGCACCAAATGGACTCGATGTAATTGTAAAAGACATCACGTATTCGTATACATTAATCATGCCAGAGTTGAAAGAAAAACAAATAAAAGAAGAATTGATGGAATTAGCTGAGCAAGTATCCGATTAATCAAACTAGATGCATGACCCATGAGTAGAGTGTTTTGCACTCGTAGGTCGGCTTAAACTTTAGTTATTTAATCCGCATATAGTCAAAGACTTTATGATCAATCATGCCACGTGGCTGGACTCGTTCATCAAAGTTTTCAATCAAGTGGTAAGATTGAACAGCGTCTAATAAGTCGTCAAATGCAGTAAGGTCTCTTTGCAAATGTCCATTTTCATATAACAGTCCTTGGAGTTCCTCTGCGAGAGTTCCTTCTATCAAAACGATATCCTCAGGCAAGGTAGGTTCAAAATAAAGTTTTTGTAATTTAAGTAATCGAGCTAACTCCACAACAGGATCTTCATGATCATCTACACGAAGATCAATATAGCGATCATTATACCCACCATAACTACCATTTTCTTTGACAATTAACAAAGCTGCTGACTGTTTCCCACGACTATCTCCACCTGCAGCATCGCCCGCGAGTAGGCTTGAGAGTAATCGTTCAGCAAGGGTTCCTTGCGATTGCAAAAAAGTGGATTTCATAGCTTCAACGGTAGAATGATCCACTAAAATATTACCTTGTACAGCATAGTTTTCTCCTGCCAACCCACCTGCCCAGTCATAACAATCTGAGCCGCTAAAGGTAACGCTTCTCCCTTGCACATCAACAATGCCCACTTGTCTAGAAGCAGAGTTAGTATCATTACGCACTAACTCATTCAACACTTCTTGAGGACTAAAACCATTTTCTAACATTTCAAGTCCATGTTTTCCGTAGTCTAAATTCGCCCAAGACTGTGTTGCAATTGCGCCAACACCAGCTTTTGCAAAAGGCACAACAGCTCCGACACTTAGAAATTTTGAGGCAACTGCTATACCTAACTCTTTAGTCTGTGGATCGAATCCTACGATTGAATAAGTCATATAAATATCTCCCTTCTACAAATGATTTATAGATTTAGTGTCAGTATTTAGTTATTAACTTACGATGCGTGTCTTCATTACAAATTACATATAACACGGCATCAGAAGGAATTTCTTCATGCAATCGGCGATTAATATCCATTTGTTGACGATCGGCAATTAGAGTCGCTCCTTTAGCTATTAAATCGTGGAAAGCATCTCCATAAGTTTGCCATTTGGGATCCACTTTAGCCTCGAACAAATCCTCGCCTCTACTCCGACTAATTAATTGAGTAACGATAGTACTCACATTTTGATGCATGGCGGAACGAACAGCAAGTAGAGAGGTAGTTTCTTGAGACAAAATAAATTCATCCACTTTGACATGAGAGAAGTTGGGGATTTGTTTCTTTGTCATAATTTCCACAGTTGTGTGAACGTGAGAAGCTAATCGTTCGACTGTTATGGCAGTAGTCAATGTTTTAGCGTCTCTCAATGAAGGGACTTGAATCATATCGTCTGCGAAGATAATAACGGATTTAGCTTTTTTAATATTCGCTCGAGTAAATGTCTCTTCCTCCGAAGCATCCCCTTGTACATAATGCACACGATTGTTTGCAACATCTATAGGCGAAGTAGGTAGGGTGTCAATAATGACAACTTCACTAAATGAGTCAGAAGATAATATTTCTTCTACAGCGGTTTCTGTTTTCTTTCCCCAACCAACAATGATAATGTGATTTTCATGTGTATACGCCAACTTGCCTTCCTCCTTACGTTTTCTAAATATAGAAAACGAATCTACTATCTTCCCAATAACAACACCGAGTAACCCAATTCCTAGCAAATACATAAGGACAGTGAAAAGTCTTCCGGCTCCGGTCACAGGTGAATAATCACCATATCCTACTGTAGAAAAAGTAGTCATGACAAAGTAAAATGAAGTTAGCAAACTTTCAAATGTATCTGGCTCTAACAAGTAAATCGTCACCGTACAAAATACAATAAAGATAAACGCTGCAAATAATAAGGATAAATTTTTCATACGAATTAAACTGAGTCCTATTTTTAAGAAAAAATGCATACACAAAACCCCAATCATTAGATTCACATTTAGTTCAGTTTACCGTTTTTTAGTTCGATGTACTAGTTCGCAAAAGATAGGAATTCTGCTAGTGTGCCAACTAATAAAGTAATGATAAGAATATATTACCTACATTAAAGATATTTTGCAGTAGAAAATGTGTTCAAATCCAATAAATTATGATTTTCTAAGGACCTCTGAAGCATATAATAATTTAATGGGATACACTTAAAAGAACCAATCTATGTATAAACTTGATACATAATTCTACTTTATCTGAACATAAAAAAAATTAACTCAAAAAGGAGAATAACTAATGATCCATATTTTAGTTGATGCAGACGGTTGTCCAGTTGTAGATTTGACCATTCAATGTGCAAAACAACATGAACTACCTGTTACGTTATTTTGCGATACATCCCACAACATGCAACGAGATGGTGCCGAGACTATAATGGTTTCAAAAGGAATGGATGCTGTGGATTTTGTACTCGTGAATCGAGTGAAGTCAGGAGATATTGTCATCACACAAGATTACGGTTTAGCTGCAATGGTATTAGCCAAACGGGGTCTTGTTATGGACCAAAATGGTCGTGAATACACCAATGACAATATAGATCAGCTTTTACATAGTCGTCACATCGCCAAGAAGATCCGTCAAGCAGGTGGAAGAATGAAAGGTCCGAAAAAGAGACAGAAAGAAAATAATGAGAGTTTTGAACGAGCAATTAAAGCGTTAATTCTACAACAAATAAATAAACAAGTAGAGTAAGATGCATTACTTAGTAAAGTTGTTTGGCAATTGAGCCGTAAAATCAGGATGTATTGTGGCTAGAATTGAAGGAAAGTAAAGAATCATTAATATTCTTTTGTACATGCTAAGGAAAGCGGAAATAAATTCTCATTATTATAATTGAAATTATTTAAGCTGCTTTTAAAAAATATTTTTATGACTAAGTAATTTCAAATAGTCACATGCGAAATGTAGTTAAAATTCCCTGAAATAAAGGTTGAAAATAACGTTAAATCGAAATACATATGCGAATATAGAATTTTTTGGAACTAGAAATTTGGCGTCAAATACCGATATTTCAGAACGTTTAATGTGATAGTAATAATTGAAATAAATGTTCGCCAATAGTTAGAAAAAATAATACGAATTAAAGAATTTTTTTCGATATACAGTTATTGAGAATTGAATCATGCAATAAAAAAGAATCCCCGATTTCACCAAAGGAAGAGAATAGCTCGGTGGATTTCACTCATACTAAATGCGATTTCTTCTTTTCAATCTTAAATAAAGAGGTGAATGGCAATGACTAAGAAAAAACCGCTCGATGAAAAATCCTCGGAATTGAAACATAACTGGACGAGGCCTAAAAGAGTTAATACACAAGTGAACGGTAATACAGAAGAATCGCAATCGACTCAAATGTTAAAAACCAGTGCCAAGATCCACCGACACACGTAAGTTGATTTAGAAGAAATAAGGCCCAGAGAATTTTCTGGGTCTTTAATTTTGTTCAAAATTGGCTGAAAGGAATATATATTTGGCGAAAAGGAGTAAAACCAATACGAATGGACATAAATCATTTCAGTCTTTCTAACACCGGTGACTCAATAGTGTGGACCACTGCGCTTTTCGTGATGTCTAGCTGTGTGGTCCAGTCCACACCTAAGCTTCAAGCCCTCAACTGGAAACAAAGTTTCCGAATCGGCCTTTCCAGCGCAGGTGATGGACTAACGCGGACCACTCCACTTTTCGTGGCACACATTGTTAAAAACTCACATATTATTTGAAAGAAGAGGTGGTGAAAATGAAGGATATAAAAAACCCAATAGAAACGGAAAAACAAGAATGGAGAAAGCAACAAAACCAACTTCGCTTAAAAACTTGGCTGACTATATTCTCGCCAATATGTATTTTGCTCATCTGGGAATTTTTATCTCAGACCGGACTAATTGATGCTCGGTTTTTTCCCCCACCAACTGCCATTGCTTCCACATTTTTAGATTTGATTATAAGCGGTGAGTTGTTCCATCACATCAATATTTCATTGTTTCGAATTTTTGTAGGATTTTTACTAGGTGTAATTCCTGGTATTATTATCGGTTTGTGTATGGGTTTGTATGCGCCGATTCGCCACTTTATTTCGCCAATTATTATGGCGTTAATGCCAATACCTACAATTGCTTTATTACCGATTATTATCATCATATTTGGAATTGGAGAAGTATCAAAAGTTGTCACCATAGCTGGAAGTGTTTTTTTTCCTGTAGTAATAAATACAGTTGCAGGTGTAATTTCAATTGATTCCATTTATTTAGATGTGGCAAAAAACTATGGAGCTAGTCGGAAAGACTTCTTCTTGAAAATTGCTTTACCTGGTTCACTTCCTGTCATGTTGGAAGGAATACAAATGGGGCAGGCAATCGCATTGCTTACAATTGTTGCAGCTGAAATGATGGGCGCAAGTTCGGGGATTGGCTACCTGATTTGGACGTCTTACAGAGCGTTTTTATTAAAAGAAATGTTTGTTGGGTTAATTCTTATTTCGTTCTTTGGTTATATCTTTTCATTATTTTTACGAGGGTTACAACGAAAACTAGTACCGTGGAGGTGACTATGTGAACCCGAACCCCAAAATATCAATTCATCAGTTAACAAAAGTATTTTATAAAAAACAAAATAGTGTCAGCGCGCTTGAAAACATCTCACTTGATATTAAAGATGGAGAATTTGTTTGTCTTGTTGGACCGAGTGGGTGTGGAAAGACGACGCTGCTACGTATATTAGCAGGACTTGAAAACCAAAGTTCAGGTGAATTCACAATTGAAAAAAGTGATAAAAGTCGTCCTAATCAATCCATGGTGTTTCAAGAAAGAGGTATTCTCCCTTGGCTAACAGTTGAGGAAAATGTTGCATTTGGCCTAACAATGCGGCACCTACCAAAATCTCTTGTAAAAGAGAGAACTAGTCATTTTTTAAGTAAAGTAGGTCTAACAAAATTCGCGAAAATGTATCCGAAAGAACTATCTGGTGGAATGATTCAACGCGTTAGTATTGCGAGAGCTTTTGCGAACGATCCGGAAATATTGTTAATGGATGAACCGTTTGGGGCACTTGACGAGCAGAATAAGTACATTTTGCAAGAAGAACTATTATCAATTTGGTCTGAAACGAAAAAAACGGTGTTATTCATCACGCATAGCATCGACGAAGCTTTGTATTTAAGTGACCGTGTGTTACTCATGAGTGCGCAACCAGGCAAAATAATAAAAGAAATAATAATAGATTTGCCAAGGCCAAGAAAACTAGAAGACATTCGAACGAATCCTGAAATTACTTCTAAATTCATGGAAATTTGGAGTCATTTACAAGTTGAAGTGCAAGGGTCAAGATTTTGAAAGGAGTGTATGGATGAAGAAGTGGTTAGGGCTATTTTTTATTGTGATTTTAATGGTAGGTGGTTGTTCACAAGAAGAAACGGTGAGGGTAGACGATCAGGTAAGTAAGGATAATCCATCTGGTGATTTAGCACCTTTAAGCAAGAAGACGAAAGTTATTATTTCTGAAGATGGTGCCGCGTCAGGTGCTGGCTTTTATATTGCAAAGGAAAAAGGCTACTTTGAAGACTACAATATTGATATAGAGTTTGCCACTTTTGCAAATAGTGACGATATGTTACCAGCCCTCGCATCAGGTGAAGTGGATATAGCAGGAGGCATTTCATCGGCTTCTTTTTTTAATGCAATCTCACAAGGAATCGATGTGAAAATTATCGCTGATAAAGGCCACAATGAAAAAGGCAAATCGTATTTTACGTTTGTTATTGGCGCAGATAAACAAGATGAAATTAAAGACTATAGTGATTTAAAAGGAAAACGAATTGCCATTTCTACTCAGAATGCTGTTGATGATTATATTTTCCATGAAATGCTTAAGCATGCTGGTCTTAAGAAAGATGATGTTGAATTTGTTCTCATGCCTGACTTTGGCAGCATGATGGCAGCCATAGGAAATGGCTCAATTGATGCGGCCTTACAAATTGAACCTCTTATTACAAAAGGTGTCGCTGAAGGAATTCACGTGCGTTTCGGAGATGCAACTGATTTCGCTCCTGAAGCACAAATCGCATTGGTTCTTGGCTCGCCGAAATTTATGGAAGAAGAACAAGATGTGTCCTTACGCTTTATGGCGGCCTATTTAAAAGGTGTTCGTGATTATAATGATGCCTTCAAAAAAGGGGAAGATAAGGATGAAATTATCGACATCATGACACAATACACGTCTTTAAAAGACGCCGCGGTGTGGGAAGATGTTTTTGTAACAGGACTTGATCCAAATGGAAAAATGTTCATAGGCGATATTCGCGATCAATATGAATTGTATAAGAAAAATGGAGCAATTCGTGGGAAATTTAAATTTGACGAAGCAATTGATACGAGTTTAACAGAAAAGGCAGTTAAAATTATTGGTACGTATGAAAAGTAATATATTAAAATAATGTAATATTTTTGAATATAAAACAGGCGTTAATACCTAGATTATTTGGAAAAAAGGGCTAAACACTTAGATTTAGGTCTTTTTTCACTTTTTTTTAGCAGTTCATATGAAATCTAGTTTAAAGTGCATCGAAATGTATGTTTATTTGTTTTAAATGTCTTTTATTTGTATGTGAAATGTATTTTAATCAAAAAAAAAAATTAGTAGTTAACTTACGATTTACAGAAGTATTAAAAACAATAAATCGAATGGTAAATAAAGACTAAAATTTTATATATTTGTTATTACTAATTTGAAACTTTTTTATCTAGATTTATGCTTTTTTATAAATTATTACAACCCCAAATTTGAAACCAAGTTGGTATGCCTTAAGTTTCATAAAAAAGGACTAACCATTAATGGTTTAGTCCTTTTTAATTCTATTCAATAGATTAAGATAGTCGAAATTTTTGATATTCATTCTTCTAACTTCAATGTCGAGTTGGCAGTTTAGTATAAGTTTCATATGAAACATATACTAAACATCTCGAATTGTTTCGTTTTTCACTTTGAATGTATTAAATTTGGATGTGAAAAGTCTTGTAAATACAGAAAAAAAAGTATGGTTAGCATAGGATTTATTTATAATGTGATGATTAATACCCATTAATAAGACAAAAACAAAATATTATTAATCCTTTGTTACGAATAATACCTATTGTTAATGGGAAAATTAGATTAATCGTTAATAAAAAAATCTAACATGTAATCACAAAAGATTGGGGTTGAAGTTTGTGATACCATATAAAGTCTTGCTTGCAGACGATCATCAAGATTCATTAGAAATATTAGAGATCTTTATAAATAATCATCCTCAATATGAAGTTGTTTCTACATGCTCCAATGGAGAAGAATTGATTTCAAACACAGCGATATTTAAACCAGATATTGTCATAACCGATGTTAAAATGCCGATTTTAAATGGTATTGAATCGATTAGAAAAGTTTTGCAATTTCAAAGGGATTTAAAGGTCATATTTGTTTCAGGTTACAATGAATTTGCAGTAGAAGCTTTTGATATAAGGGCTGTTGATTATATTGTAAAACCAGTTGAACTTTCTAGACTCTATGCGGCTTTAGAAAAGACTCAAACTGATAATCGTATACAAAGAATTGGTTCCATGAAAAGTAAAAAGAAACTTCCTTTTAAATTTAAAGGAGCTATGTTTTTTGTTCCATTTTCCGACATTTTCTTTATTGAAAAAGCAGGAAAAAAATGTTTAATTCATACAAAAGAGGGCACATTTGAAACATATGAAAGAATTGGTTATCTTTCTGAATTACTTGATGAATCCTTTTTTTTATCTCATAGATCAAATATCGTAAATCTTGAAAATATTATTTATATCAAACCGCAGAATGAAACATTCCTGGCTTATTTTAGAAATTTTGATAAGCATGCACATATATCAAAACTTAAAATTAAAGAAATTGAACTTAAAATAAAAAGCTAGTAACAACAATTATTTCAAACTTCTTGTAATTGGAGGTGACTGACAAAATGGCAGCAATGAAACAAATTGTTGAAACGGAATTACAATCAATAAACTCTACATACATTGTCTTAAATCAAGATCTTTGTATCAGAAAAGTCTATCAAGATAATTTGGGGATATTTTCTTCTGATAATGAACTTTTAGGAGAACCTGTAAAAAATGTTACTAAAAAAGAGTATTTAGAATTAGTCATTAAAATAGAAGGTGTAAAAAAAAATAAAAAGCCTTCTTTTTTAAAAGTAATTACTAATCAAAATAATGAGTATGAGATTGAAATACTACCTTTTGAGAATTTTTTATTAGTCCTGATTAAGGATAGATTAATAAATACAAACTTCATGATAAATAATTTAAATGATAAAAATCGGGAATTAGAAACTAAATACCATCAAGTATTAGTAGGACTAAAAGATTCTGATTTGGCCAACACAGAAAAAACAGATTTATTATTGTTATTATGTCACGAGTTTAGGACACCTTTAAATATTATTAATGGATATCTTCAAATACTAATGTCTAATTCTCAACAAAGTTTAACGAAGGATCAACAAAAATATTTATCAAAAATAACTAATGCAAGTAAACAACTTGAAATGATTATGAATGATGCATTAGATTTTGTTAAAGTAAACAAAGGAAAATTGAGAGTTAAAACTGAATACATTGATATAAATGACCTTATTGAAGATTGTATTCAAGCTCTATCTATAGAGGCATCCGCGAAGAATATCAAAATTACTCATCAAAATGAAGAATCAAAAGTATTAATTTACTCTGATAAAAAAAGACTAACTCAAGTATTGATGAACATTTTATCAAATGCTGTTAAATATACTAATGAAGGCGGATACATTCAAATCAACAGCCTTAGAAATGAGCAGAGATTACTGATTGAAATAATTGATACTGGTGTTGGTATTCAGGCCAAGGAATTAGCTTACATATTCTCCCCGTATTATCGCTCCTCTTCCACAGACTCTATGTCTACTGGTTTTGGTATTGGTTTATTCTTGGTCAAGCAGGTCCTCACAGAGTTGGGTGGTTTGGTACATGTTTCTAGTGAGTTAGGTGTAGGTAGTCGTTTTATTATTGAGTTACCTATTGAAAATTAACAAGTGAATTAGTGAATATTGAGAGCTTAAAATTTTAAGTTGGAAGTCTATTTAAGCCGTAAGATTTATGCGAAAGAGTATCTAATGTCTGAGTAATGCAACTTAGAAAAATTGAATATCAAAAGAATTTAGGTGTAAAAATGAATACTTTGATAAAAGATGTCCTTCTAAACGTATCATTAATCACCATTATTATTTTGATGTGGAAATTTTTAACTTTAAAAAATCAAGAATCGCATCTCTTTCAAAAGTCTTCTTTGGCTATAGCTGCAATCATGTCGATTATGTTTTGTTTATCATTTCCTCTAGTATTTCAGGATCAATTTCAAATTAATTTTTATCATATCCCTATTGGAATAGCTGGGTTATATGGAGGGGCAACAATCGGTTCCATTTTGTTCGTGGTAACTGCCCCTTTGTTATTTCTACTAGGTGAAGACAAATTTGAAATTTCAATGATTCTTCTCGTTAGCCAAACTCTTACTATTATTTTACTAAGTCCATATTTTAATAGGTGGAAAATAAATAATAAAATGATTATTGGGACGTTATTAATTTCTATTTTCTCTTCCGTTTCGATTGCAACTACAGTAAACATTAATCCGACAGATCAAGTATCCCTGATTATTGGTCTTGGCGTTATTCTTGTATATTTAGCATTTATCGCCTTTTGCTTTTTCCTAATTGAAAAGTTTAACACATCTATAGAAACCCAAAAGATAGTAGCCAATGCGGAAAAAATGGAAGGACTGTATCATCTCGCTGCAGCTTTTGGCCATGAGGTTAGACAACCTATTACAACTGGCAAAGGAATGCTGCAATTATTATCAGATGATAGTTTGCCAACAGATAAAAGAATCGAATTTTTATCTGCTGCCATTTCCGAAGTGAATAGAGCAGAGAAAATAATTCAAGATTATCAAGTTTTTGCGCAACCTTATTCCAACAAATTAGAACGGTTTGATTTAGTCAATGAAATTCAAAAAGTACTCAATCTCGTGGAACCTTTGACCAATGTAAGTAATGTACAAATTAATACAAATCTTTCGTCTGCTTGGATTAATGGCGATAAAGCAAAAATTGAACGCTGTCTTATTCATATATGTACGAATTCCGTTGAAGCAATGGATTCTGGAGGGATTCTGACCATACAGTCTTTTAGCACTATGGAAAATTCAATCATTGAAATTTCTGATACTGGGATTGGAATGACGAAGAAACAAATATCTACATTGGGTGAACCTCTCTTTAGTCTAAGTAGTCGAAAGGGTACCGGGCTAGGCATGATGATGGTATTCCGTTTAGTTGAAGGCATGAAGGGCAAACTTGAGATTCAAAGTAAAGTCGGGGAAGGTACAAAAGTAACAATAGTTTTTCCTAATGAGAAACTATTGAAGGATGCACATACACATATAGATAAAGAATTTGTTTATTAATTAAAAAAGGTTGTTTTACATGCGATGAAAAGCGCATGTAAAACAACCTTTTTCTATTTTTTATCCCTTTATTTTTATTCTTTCAAGTTGCTATTTCATATATTTTTTTGAGAAAAACTTAAAAGCAGACCGAGATAAAATGCCTTTTAGACCAGTCTTTGGAACGTGGGCATTCGTTTCTCCGTTTTCCACATACTGCTGTAAGTGAAGAAGCGTGTCATCCCAACCCTTTGAACACATTTTGTAGCATGATAACGTATCTACTCGTATTGGATGGGACAAAGATTTAAATAAGTGAGTAACTTCTTCATTAATCATAATTATGAATCACCACACCCTTTCAAATAATATTATGTTACTAAAAGGTAAAATAATATTTATTTGAGCACAAGCTTGATTTAACGGTAGATAGGGTAATCAAATAGAGAAGAGTGTGATAAAATTGAATTATTATAATTTTCTAAATTCATAGATAAGAGGGGTGTTCACATGTTTAGTATGTACAAAGTAAAGCCATTTTTTGATGAAATGATAAAGGCAAGTGGAAAACCCAAGGATCACTATCAAAAATTTTATGATATGGTTCATAATTTTTCTACTGATGAACTTAAAGAAAGACATGAAAGAGCACAATTATCTTTTTTGAGACAAGGAATTACCTTTACGGTATATAATAATAATGTAGGTGCTGAACGTACAATGCCTTTTGATTTTGTGCCAATCATTATTCCTTCAGACGAATGGGAAACGATAGAAAAAGGGATGGTACAACGTTCTGAAGCATTAAATTGTTTTTTACAGGATGTGTACCACGATCAGAAAATTATTAAAGATGGTATCATACCAAGAGATTTAGTAGAAGATAATCCTTATTACTATGCCAAACAAATACAAGGCGTTACTATTCCGTTAAATAATCATATTTTTCTTGCTGGAATTGATTTAATTCGTGATGAAAACGGAAAATATTTAGTGCTAGAGGACAATTTACGCAATCCTTCAGGTATCTCGTATGTCTACCAAAATCGCTACGTAATGCGCCAGGTTTACCCAGAATTTTTCGCGAAACATTCTGTCCATACTTTAGAACATCAAGTGACGTATTTACATGAAGCGATTATGGACCATGCCCCAGAAGGAGTGGAAAATCCTAACGCCGTTTTATTAACTCCAGGTATATATAATTCCGCTTACTATGATCATGTATTTTTAGCGCAACAGATGGGTCTTCAACTAGTTGAAGGTCGAGACTTAATCGTCACAAATGATATTGTTTATATGAAGACGATTCGAGGACTTGAAAAAGTAGATGTCATTTATCGCCGAATAGATGATGATTTTTTAGACCCATTAGCTTTCCGTGAAGATTCAAATCTAGGTGTGGTGGGGTTATTGGGTGCGTATCGTCAAGGCAATGTGGCAATTTTAAATGGTATTGGAAATGGAGTAGCTGATGATAAAGCGATGTATGTATATGTGCCAGATATGATTCGCTATTACTTGAATGAAGAACCGATTATTGAAAACGTCAAAACATATCGTTTAGAAGATCCTATTCAGCGGGACTGGGTACTTGAACGTTTACATGAATTAGTAGTTAAAAACGTAGGTGCCTCTGGGGGGTATGACATGCTTATAGGACCTCATGCAAGCGTGGAAGAAATCGAAAAATTCCGAGGTAAAATTCTTGAAACACCTCATCAATATATTGCCCAACCAACAATCAAGTTATCAAGAGCACCAGCGTATCAAGGAGAAGAATTCTATCCTTGTCACGTTGATCTACGTGTATTTGTGATCAGAGGAAAAGAAACGCATGTATTCCCAGGCGGTTTATCCCGTGTGGCACTAAAAAAAGGGTCCCTAGTCGTCAATTCTTCACAAGGCGGGGGCGGTAAAGATACGTGGGTTATGAAGTCAGGGGGTATAACTTAATGTTAAGTCGTGTAGCAGATTCACTTTATTGGATGTCGCGTAATATCGAACGTACTGAATTGAATGCACGTATTCTAGACGTTCATTTAACTCAAATGGTTGAAACTTCGAGCGAAGAAATGCTAGACGAAAAACAATGGCAACTTTTGTTTGGAATTTGTTCGACAGAAGAGGAACTAGAAGCGCTAGAAAACAATCCGAATGTTCAAGATCAAGACTATTTACACTACTTAGCTTTTCATTCTGACAATCTAAATTCTGTCTTCAATTGCGTGCGTGTAGCTCGAGAAAATGTGCGAATTAGTCGGGATCATTTGCCGAATGAACTTTTTGAAATATGGAATGATTTATACCATTTTACCCTCCATGCAGAAAGAGAGCATTTTACTATTCAACACTTACGAGCATTTTTACAGAAAGTGAAAATGACAACATTGATTGCTCAAGGGATCATTGAGTCTGGTATGTCGCGTGGAGTTTCTTACCGCATGATTAAAATAGGTAAATGGTTAGAGCGGGCAGAAAAAACAGCACGCATTTTAAATGTTGTATGTGAACAAACACGCGAAACGCAATTGAAGTATAAAGGTGAAGATTACTATGCATGGTTATCTGCTCTTCGTATGTTAAATGGTTATGAAGCATTTTTAAAAGTAAACCGCCCTAAAATGGATCCGAAAACCATCTTAACTTTTCTAATTACGGATGAATCATTCCCAAGATCGATTCACTATAATATTAACCATGTGCGAGCGGCCGTTGACAACTTGGAAAATGCTAAAATTGCACATTATTCTTTCGAGTTATATTATGCACTTGAGAATTTAAAGAAAAATTTTGATGAAATGTCTATTCATAAATTAAATTCAGATGATATGTTAGCTTTTTTAAATCGATTCCAAAATCAATGTAATGATATTGGGAAAATATTCTCTAAGACATATTATTTAACTGAGCCAGAAACTCAGCAAGAACAAACACAGTTGCCAACAGTTCAAGAACCACCGAAATCTTTAATTTCTTCATCCATGAAATACAAAATCGAACATACAAATGTTTTCGATTACGACACATGGGTTGATCAAAGCATGAACTCCATAAGGTTAACGCCACGTACAGATGAGTGTCAGCGTTTGTTGTCTTTCCGAACAGATATTACACCTGTAGCTCTCACGAAGGGACATGTGGATATTTGGGGGAATAGTGTTGAATCATTCTTTATAGCGGATCATCATAAGCATTTAGAAGTAAAGGCAACATCTGTTGTAAGTATTCAAAAGAGTCCATGGATTCATCGTATTAATTTTTCTCCAGAAATGTATGCCATTTTTCATTCATCTTTATTCAAAAGCCATTATTTAGCGTATTTAAGCAATACCGCATACACATATTTAACACCCGAACAAATGCTTCAAGTAGACTCGGAAATTGGAGAAATGTACAATCCTGTTCAATATTCTATAGATGTAATGAGTTATTTGCATAAGCGTTTTACCTATGATGGATCTTCTACAGATGTATCAACGAAGGCAAAAGATTCATTTAATTTGAACAAGGGTGTATGCCAAGATATCTCTCACGTTATGTTAGGGATACTTCGAACTAAACATATCCCGTCAAGATATGTCAGCGGCTACTTGTATGTCGGAGAAAATTCCGCATTAATTGGAGATTCAGCGAGCCATGCATGGGTTGAAGTGATGGTTCCTGGGATAGGTTGGGTAGGACTTGACCCTACAAATAATGTGGAAGCGTTAGAAAATCATATTCGCTTAGGAGTGGGGCGTGATTACGGGGATGTTAGCCCAGTACAAGGGGTCTACCGTGGTGGCAGCCATAAATTAGATGTGAAAGTATCAGTTAGTGTAATTGAATAATAAAAAGGAGCCTCGACGAGTTTAATGTCGAGGCTTTTTTTACAATATATGAAAGCATATAAATTTAGTTCCATAAATCCAGTGTTTCAGGTGTTTTGGACATAAAAATTGATTCATTAGTATTGTTGATTTCCGTTTCAGGCGG
>NZ_AMGD01000056.1:0-55024 GCF_000297555.1 Paenisporosarcina sp. TG-14 | reverse complement strand
ACTTAAAATGATAATCTACAAAACTAAAAAAGACATAAACAAATTCTTCTTTTCAGAAGAATTTTGTTTATGTCTTTTTTAAACGATTTTTAATGGGATAAATGTGTAGAAGAGTGTAGTAGAATTATAAGTATGGAGAATAATTGGTGCCTTGTGCCTCCTGCAAAAGGTTCTCTTTATGATTCAATATCTATCCAGTCCAAAAATCTGTTTGAGATACCAAATAAAACGAGAAAAACACGGCCTTGTAAAAAAAGTTTAAAAGACCGCTAATTCAAATGCGAATTAACGGTCTATTTTGATGTTTAATTTGTTTTGTAAAGCGAACTGAACTGCCTGCAATAGCTTTTATAGTCCCTTTTTATGTGGTTTTAATGTCTTGCATTCCGGTTATCAATTCGGCACCTTGTCTCATTTAACTGATCCACTTACAAATGTATGGTCTTTATAGTACATATTTTTCACTAATACGTTTGGACCAAGGCATTTTACAGCGGGACAATGGCAGTTCAGTTCTTTTGCAAGAGGCGAGTCTAGCCATAGATCGAATATGAAAGGCAAAGAATCACTTTTGAGATTGCCAAGTACAGGGGCGTCACCAAAATCAGTCACAATGACTTCTCCAGAGAAAATATTAATATTTAAACGTGAACGTCCATCCGGGTCATTTCGAACAGTTACATTCAATTCTTCTTTCAGTCTTTGTTGTAGTTTGCGATCCTCAATGCTATCGCTACATGGATAAAATGGCAATGTGCCAAATAACATCCAGGTGTTCTTATCTCGGATATCCAGTAAATGATGAATAGCTTGCCGCGTTTCTTCTAGAGTCAAAGATGACATACTGCTAGCAAAATCAGAGGGGTACATAGGATGAATTTCGTGTCTTGCGCATTTCATTTCTTTTACCACTTGGCGATGTATATGCTCTAAGTAAGGTAAAGTTTTTTTATTTAACATGGTTTCTGCAGATACCATTACACCCGCTTCAGATAACATACGACTATTTTCAATCATTCGCTTAAATAGTTTAGCGCGTTGCTCGTAGGATGGTTTTCTCTCCATTACGGCAAACCCGGTTTCCACAAACTCGTCCACCGTTCCCCAGTTATGTGAAATATGTAAAACATCTAAGTAAGGAGCAATCATCATATATCGCTTTGGATCAAGTGTTAAATTCGAGTTAATCTGTGTGCGTACCCCTCGCTCATGAGCGTATTTTAATAGAGGGAGAACATAATTTGTCACCGACTTTTTGGATAACATCGGTTCACCACCGGTTATGCTTAACGTTTGTAAATGTGGAATTTCATCTAGACGCTGGCGCAAAAGGTCAAAGGGTAATGCCTCTGGATCTTTCGTTTGTAATGTATAGCCAACTGCACAATGAGCACAACGCATATTACAAAGTGTTGTTGTAGTGAACTCAATATTCGATAGGGTTAGCTTCCCGTGGTTTTCCATATCTAAATAGGCTTCCCAAGGATCGTAGGATGAGGTAAGTCTCTGCATTGTTGTGTTCTTCATTAAGTGATCATCCTTTCTAACATGAAACATTGTCCCATAACTACTTCTTATTGAAAACGTTAGATTGTAGATTTCAAACGAATTCAAGTAATATAAAAAGAAAAGGTGAATTTTATGGAGTATACAAATCCAATTCTTTTCTACGATGGAAACTGTGGTTTTTGTCAACGTTCGGTACAGTTTGTATTGCAACATGAACAAAGTGAAGTAATGCACTTTACTCCACTTCAAAGTGAACTTGCTACTCAAATTAAAAAAAAATACCCGGAACTGCAAAAAATTGATTCAATTGTCTTACTTAAGGGAAAAGAACTATTAGTAGAGTCTGATGCAGCTATAGCACTTGCATCCTACTTACGTGCACCGTACCATCTTTTGAAATACACACAATTTGTACCGAAAGTGTTTCGCGACAGTGTATATAGGGTTATTGCAAAGAATCGACACCGCTTGCTACGCAATACCGAATCGTGTTTAGTACCTACAGCCCACCAAAGGAAAAGATTTTTGAGTTAAAGTAAAGGGGATATTTAGATGTTTTTAGAAGACAATAATGCAATCCGAAAAGAGTTATTTCAGACAGTTGAAGGATTAACGGACGAACAGTTCAACAAAATCCCATCAAATGGAGGTTGGTCTGTAAAACAAATATTTGAACACCTCGTGCGAATGGAAACAGTAATTGCGACAAATATCGCAAGAGAACTAAAAAATCCAGATAGCCCAAAATCGATGAAAAAACCGATTGCACTTTCTACGAATCGTTTAATAAAAGTGAAAGCCCCAGGTTATACTGCACCAACCAAAGATTATAAAGTAAAACAAGAAATGGAGAAAGAACTCCATGATACACGTCTATTCTTATTAGATGTCTATGAATCAAGCACAAAAGATGTCTTTCTTAACAAATCATTCAAACATCCCATTTTTGGTCAAGTTCCATTGATCCAATGGTTTCCCTTTGTTGGTCTACATGAAAAAAGACATTTAAAACAATTAAAAAAAACAATCGAAATGTTGTAAGGTCATAACAAATACTTATCACAACCTATAATCTTTATGTAATTTACTTATAAACTAGACTGAGTTATGATTAGAATTGGAGAAAAGTCCCTAGCAATAGATGAGAGCCTTTTCATAAATTAAAAGGAGGAATTAGACATGGCAAAAAGTAACTTGCACAATAGCCGCACTTCTTTCGAATTGAACGGTAAAACGTATAACTACTACCGTTTAGCAGCATTAGAAGAAGCAGGGGTAGCAAATGTTTCCAAACTTCCTTATTCAATTAAAGTATTACTTGAGTCCGTATTGCGCCAACACGACGGATATGTTATCAAAGATGACCACGTAGAAAAATTGGCAAAATGGGGTAAGGACGTTGATCCTGAAGCGGAAGTACCTTTTAAACCATCACGCGTTATCCTTCAAGATTTCACGGGGGTACCTGTAGTTGTAGATTTAGCAGCACTTCGTTCAGCAATGGCTGAAATGGGTGGAGACCCAGACAAAATCAACCCAGCAATACCGGTTGATTTAGTTATTGACCACTCTGTTCAAGTAGATAAATATGGTACATCTGACTCACTTCGCGTTAACATGGAGTTAGAATTCGAACGTAATGCAGAACGTTACCAGTTCCTTAGCTGGGCTCAAAAAGCTTATGACAACTACCGTGCTGTACCACCGGCAACGGGTATTGTTCACCAAGTTAACTTAGAGTACTTAGCAAACGTTGTTCATGCAGTAGAAAACGAAGATGGTTCATACGAAACGTATCCAGACACATTAGTAGGTACTGACTCACATACAACAATGATTAATGGTATGGGTGTTCTTGGATGGGGCGTTGGCGGAATAGAAGCTGAAGCAGGTATGCTTGGTCAGCCTTCATACTTCCCAATACCTGAAGTTATCGGTGTTAAACTAACAGGTGACCTTCCAAACGGAACAACAGCAACTGACTTAGCACTTAAAGTAACAGAAGTACTTCGTGCACAAGGCGTTGTTGGTAAATTTGTTGAGTTCTTCGGAGCTGGCGTAACAAAACTGCCACTTGCTGATCGTGCGACAATTGCTAACATGGCACCAGAGTACGGTGCTACTTGTGGTTTCTTCCCAGTTGATGAAGAAACACTCGCATACATGCGTTTAACAAGCCGTGATGAAGAGCACATCCAAGTAGTAAAAGAATATTTAACTGCAAACGGTATGTTCTTTACGGCTGATAGTGAAGATCCAATTTACACAAATGTTGTAGAACTTGATTTATCTAAAATTGAACCAAATATGTCAGGACCTAAACGTCCACAAGATTTAATTCCTTTGTCTCAAATGAAACTTGAGTTTAACAAAGCGGTTGTAGCTCCTCAAGGCAACCAAGGATTCGGTCTATCTAAAAAAGAATTCAAGAAATCTGCAACAATTACATTAGATGACAAGGAAGTAACAATTCCTACAGGTGCTATTGGAATTGCAGCGATTACATCATGTACAAATACTTCTAATCCATTTGTTATGATTGGTGCGGGTCTTGTTGCGAAAAAAGCAGCAGAAAAAGGCTTACGTCCACCAGCATTTGTGAAAACTTCACTTGCTCCAGGTTCAAAAGTAGTAACAGGTTACTTACGTGACGCTGGACTTCTTGAACCACTAAGTGCTGTAGGATTTGACTTAGTTGGCTACGGTTGTACGACTTGTATCGGTAATTCAGGTCCAATGCTTCCAGAAATCGAAAAAGGTATCATTGAAAACGATTTGCTAATTACATCTGTCCTTTCAGGTAACCGTAACTTTGAAGGTAGAATTCACCCATTAGTGAAAGCAAACTACTTAGCTTCACCACCACTTGTTGTTGCATATGCATTAGCGGGTACGGTAGATATTGATCTTCAAAATGAATCACTAGGGCAAGACCAAGCAGGAAACGATGTATTCTTTGCTGACATTTGGCCAACAACTGATGAAATCAAAGCAGTTATGCTAAAAACGGTTACACCTGAATTGTTCCGTAGTGAATATGCACGCGTATTCAATGAAAATGAGCGTTGGAATGCGATTGAAACATCAAACGATGCATTGTATACATTTGATGAAGATTCAACGTATATTCAAAATCCTCCATACTTTGAAGGATTATCAATTGAGCCAAGCGATATTCAAGCGTTAGCTGGACTTCGTGTAGTTGCGAAATTTGGGGATTCAATTACAACTGACCATATTTCACCAGCTGGTGCAATTGGTAAAGATACACCTGCAGGTAAATACTTGCGTGACCGTGGAGTAGAAGTACGTAACTTTAACTCATACGGCTCTCGTCGTGGTAGTCACGATGTAATGATGCGCGGTACATTTGCTAATATTCGTATTCGTAACCAAATCGCAGCAGGTACAGAAGGCGGATTCACAACTTACTGGCCAAACGGCGAAATTATGGCAATTTATGATGCTGCTATGAAATATCAAGAAGATGGCACTGGCTTAGTTGTTTTAGCAGGTAAAGATTATGGTATGGGATCTTCACGTGACTGGGCAGCTAAAGGGACTAACTTACTAGGCATTAAAATAGTTCTTGCTGAAAGCTATGAACGTATTCACCGTTCGAACTTAGTGATGATGGGTGTTTTACCACTTCAATACATGGCAGGTCAAAGTGCAGAAACACTTGGCTTAACAGGGAAAGAAGAAATCAGCGTGAATATTGCTGAAGGAGTAAAACCTCGTGATATCTTAAAAGTTGTAGCTAAATATGCTGACGGTTCTGTAAAAGAATTCGACGTTTTAGCACGATTTGACTCAGAAGTAGAAGTTGATTACTATCGTCATGGTGGTATCTTACCAATGGTATTACGTGACAAATTGAAAAACTAAAAACTGTGAGAAGACTGTCCTTTTGGGCAGTCTTTTTTTAATTATTAGAAAGATATTACTTTTTAGCTCTTCTGCTCTCACGGACACCAGATCTTCTACACCAGAATCTAAGGAATGCAAGAGAAGAGCGAAGATGTGTTCTTGTCATGATTAATACGGTTCTTTCATTTATGAAGACCTAAAGATACTTTTAATTTAGGGAACTAATGTTCTATAATACTTTTAATTATATAAAAGTTGATAATGACCGTGAGAGCAACTGAAATTCTTAAAGCTATTCAAAATTAAATCCATCAGAGAAACACTTATTAATAGAGTATTTAATTGATTATTTTACTGTATCTTCCTCCACCGGTAATGTTATGCAAGATATTTAGTAGAAACATGGACAAAAAGGGCACTTGATAAGGAAGGTAATCTAATTGCAGATAAATTGTTTGGAACGAGTGAAGGTAGATATATTGATTGGTGAAGCTCCAGCTAAAAGAGAGAACTTCCATATAATTAGGATTTATATTTTTCTACTAATATCAACATTAAACTTTAACAGAGCCTTATTTTAAGGAAAGTAAAAAGAGGTTGAAATTAACTAAAGTTACTGGCATCATTTGAGGTCACCTGAAATACTTGTGAATTAAATTTAGTAAGTGTAAGGCGGCATTTCGTTTGAATTTAAACGAAATGTCGTCTTTTTCTTTCATATCCCTTACTTTGATTCTTTCAGCAATGTCATAATTCATTTGAGATTTACTGCGAATATGGCCATGGCCCTTGCATTTGCATACCAAATAAACTCGCATATGATGATACATCATACCAATATAATATGCTCTATCAGAACTCGTGGGAGGCATCCACAAAGCGCTGAAGCGTGTATTATAGGAGTCAATATTGGTAGACTTTTTCAGTGGACTACACCATTTTGCCGGGTTTTTATTATGATTCGTTCTTGAAATTATGATGAAGTATGTTTACGATTCGAAGCTAACCAAAAATCCAATTCATATAGTGTAAAAAGATACATAGAATAAAAATAATTGATTGCCGATAGAAAAAAAGAGGGTGCATTACTTTTATCACTGAATTTTCAATCAAATTAAATATTGCTATGATATAATTTTGGTAAATAGTTTGTAAGAGAGGGAAATTTTACATGGAAGTACCTTTATTGAAGTCAAAAATCGTTCCACCCGTGACCAGTGAAACGTATATGCGTAGGGCTTCTTTAACACGCACATTTAAACAAATCTCTTCAAAAAAAAGTGCGTTGATTTCAGGTGGGGCAGGATATGGAAAAAGTTCTGCTATCGCTCAATTTATCGCGGATAGTAGAATCAATTGTTCGTGGTACACCGTGTCATCAGAAGATGATGATTTGGTTCCGTTTTTAAGATACTTAATCGGTAGCATCCAACGTATCGTTCCTAGCTTTGGGCAACAATTGCTGAAGGACTTATCTATTCAACCTTCTTTTACTAGTGATAAAGAATTAATCACTTGGCATGCATGGTTTGTAAGTGAGCTAGATCAAATCGCTGAACCTTTGGTAATTGTCATTGATGATTATCATTTAATCGATCATGTTTTCTCTATCAATTTTATGGTGGAGAGAATTATAGAACACTGTCCATCATATGTACATATTGTTTTGATTTCTCGATCAAAACCTAAATGGACACAGTTATTAAAGCTGAAAATGAGTGGACAATTAATAGAAGTGAATGAAAAAGACTTGGTTTTTACAGAAGAAGAAATAATTGTGTATTTTGAAGATTATTTTGAGCGTCATTTAACAAAAGAGGAATCCAAGTATATTTTGGAAATTACAGAAGGTTGGGCAATTGCTATTCAATTAATGGCGGTTAAATCTGTGAGCGAAGACAGTAGTTTTAATGTTTCTCTAAAACCAGCTATGGAAGATTTATTTCATTATTTGTCCGAAGAAGTATTTTCAAGATACAAAGAAGAAGAGCAAAGTTGGCTCATGCAATTTTCAGTTTTCCTGACGTTTTCTTTGAAATTCATTCAGTTATTTTTTGGTAAGGAAGCTGTGCACTTCTTACAATCGTTCCGTAATCAACACGGCTTCATTCAACAATTAGGTGAAGATTCGGTTTTTCGGTATCACACATTATTTCAACAATATTTAATTACTAAATGGAAAAACACTAATCTAGCAGGATTTCAAAAGGCGCATAAATTAGCTGCTGAACATTTTGAACAGAAAAGCGATTCTATTCGTTCTATTTATCATGCACTTCAAAGTAAAGATGTTCATTTTATCACTCAGATTGTCTTGAAAACTGTGCCTAAGCTATTAAAATTAGGGCAATTTGATTTAATTATAGATAGTTTAAAAGAGATACCTCAAAGTTATTTTGACGAGTTTCCAGCACTTTATTACTTTGAGGGAGAAGCGAATCGTTATCTGGCATATTATGAAAAATCAAAACAAGCCTATCAAAAAAGTTTATTATTAGCCACAGCTAAAAAAGACGCATTTTATTCGAGTTATGCACATGCAGGGCTTGCGCATATTTATTTAGATACGATTCAGCCGGGTTTGGCGGATCCGCATTTAGCCAATGCCATATCTTTTGCGAATCAGACGGAGACCATGTCACAGAAAGATATGAACAATTTAAAGCGACAATTTGCAGAAAACCTAGTGAATTTAGGGAAAACAAAAGAAGCAAAAACTTTTATTGAAGATGAGCAATTACCAGAGACTTTATTAATCAATGGTAATTTAGATGCACGAATATTATTAAGGATGGGAAAATTATCTGACTCACTTCAATTATTAGAAAATCGTTTGAAAGAAGAAGATATGGTGCCAGACTCACATCGCGAAACAGCTGTTCTATTAGCTTTACTTAATGCAATGATAGGCAATCTTTCTCAGGCTAGTTACTATGCAACTAAAGGGATTGAAAGTGGGATCAGGGAAAAATCCAAATTTGTAGAAGCCGTTGGATTGATTAGAAAAGGTCATGCGGAAAGTGTAGATCGACATCATTTTTTAGATTCTCCTGATTCTGAGCGTATGTACCTACAAGCAATCGAAAAAATGGATCAACTGAATGTATCAAGAGGAAAAGCAGAACCATATTTGGGGCTTGCGCTTTTAAAAGCTAAACAAGGATTTCAATATGAAGCGTTGATTCTTGCAGAAAAGGGATTAATAGAAACTGAACGTGTTCAAGATGCCTGGTTATCTGCATTTATAAAAATTGGCATAACAATAATTTATTGTACATTTCATCAGTATGATCAGGCGAATAGCTATGCAAAACAAGCAAAAGTTGACTTTACTTTATGTGGAGATTCATTTGGTAAAATGGTTGCTTCGTTTTGGTTAAGTATTTGTGCATTTGAATTAGAAGACAAAGAACAATTTTCACAAGAAATAAAACAGTTTGCTCATATACTTTTGGAAGAACAGTATATATTTTTTATTGAAAAAATAACGATGTATGGACCGCTTGATATTCAACAATTCTACCCGCTAATTCAGTATGCGATGAAGAACTGTCCTGATAATGAAGAAATTCATCGAATAGGTCAACATTTACAGGTAGAGCAACATGTTATTTACCCGGGTTATACTTTACATGTTCAATTACTAGGACCAATATCTATTTCTTTAGGTAGAGAGGAAGTAGAAGATCGTAAATGGCAACGTGAAAAAGCAAAAGATTTATTTGTATATTTATTTATCCATAAAAATAGATTTGTTCCAAAAGAGGAACTGGTGAGTGAACTATTTGGTGATCAGGATGAAAAGACAGCTGTTCGAGATTTTAAGGTGGCACTTAATGCACTGTATAATGTACTAGAACCAAAAAGATTTCCTCGTGCGGAATCTTATTTTATCATTCGTAAACAAACAATGTATCGAATTCATCCTAAAGCAGCAATCGTAAGTGATGTCGAAAAATTTCAACAGCTAGTTGCTCAAGGATTAGATGAACGAAATCCACAACAGGCTAGTGCATTATTAAAATCAGCTATAGCTTTGTATAGAGGAACTTATTATTTAAATCAAAATGTTTACAATTGGTTTCAATTTGAGCAAGACCATTTTCACCAAATGTATTTACAAGTTATTGAAAAGTTAGCTCAGAATGCTACTAGACTCCAGCAATTCAATCAAACCATTTACTGGGCTGAAAAATTAATAAAATTGGATTATACATGGGAAGAGGCATACCGCCTTTTAATGTACGCGCACTATCAAAAAAACAATAGATCACAAGCGATTAAGTGGTATGAAAAATGTGTGCAAATGCTCTTAGAAGAGTATGAATTGAAACCCATGGAAACAACAGAACGAATGTTTGAACTGATTGCTAATGGATATGCCTAACCTGTTTCGAGTAAATCTCGATACAGGTATTTTTATATTTCTAAATTGTAACTCATTTGTAACTAAGGTTTTATATGATAAAAACGAAACAAGTAATCGCTTACAAAAAGTACAAAGAGGAAGGGGATTTTCATGAAAAGAAAGGCATGGTTTTTTCTGTTTTTAGCTTTCGTATTAATCATTAGTTCTGCTTGTACAAACTCAGACACTACAGAGGACACCAAAGACAACGAAGGGAAGGTTCCAGTAAGCGGTACTGGGGAAGAAGGGGGCACTATTAAAATTGGCGTGTTAGCGTCTTTAACTGGAGCCTTAGAATCTTATGGTAAACAAACACAACGTGGTTTTGATTTAGGGATAGAATACGCTACAGAAGGAACTATGGAAGTGGCAGGCAAAAAAATTGAAATTGTTTATGAAGACACTGAAACGAAACCAGAAGTAGCTGTTCAAAAAGCGACTAAGCTACTAGAAGATGATGAAGTGGATTTTCTTGTAGGATCTTCTAGTTCTGGTGATACGTTAGCAGTCTTACCACTAGCAGAAGAATATGAAACAATTATGGTAGTTGAACCAGCAGTTGCAGACAGTATTACAGGAGCTGAATTTAACCCATACATTTTCCGTACATCACGTAACTCATCACAGGATGCAGTTGCTGGAGCAGCGGCAATTGCAAAACCAGGTGTTAAAATTGCAACGTTTGCACCTGACTATTCATTTGGTTTAGATGGCATTGCAGCATTTAAAAAAGCAGCAGAAGAACTAGGAGCTGAAATTGTTTTGGAAGAGTATGCAGATCCAGCGGCTACAGATTTTACTTCTAACTTACAAAAAGTAATTCAAGCAAAACCAGATTACTTGTTTGTCGTTTGGGCAGGAGCAAACTCACCATGGAATCAAATTGCAGACTTGAAAATTCAAGAAAAAGGCATCAAAATTTCAACAGGTGCTCCTGATATACCAGCTTTAGCGACCATGGAGCCTTTAATAGGCATGGAAGGATTCTCAGTTTACTACCATACATTACCTGATAACGACGTAAATGATTGGTTAGTAGAAAAACATAAAGAAAAGTTTAACGGGGAAGTTCCCGACTTATTCACTCCAGGAGGAATGTCAGCTGCTATATCAATTATTGAAGCATTAAAGAAATCTGAAGGAAATGCAGATGGTAATGAATTAATCGGAATTATGGAAGGGATGTCTTTTGACACACCGAAAGGAACCATGACATTCCGTGAAGATGATCATCAGGCTTTACAAACGTTGTACTCCATTAAACTTGAAAAACAAGAAGGTATTGATTATCCAGTGCCGGTGTTAATTCGCGAATTATCACCTGAAGAAACAGAACCACCAATTCAAAACTAAACTACTGAGACGGCCTGTTCATTCAGGTCTGTCTCTCTCCATGTGTGAGAACCAGTCTTGATTATGGAGAGAGACAGAAGAAAGGATGAAACCCATGACAACGATATTAAAAACTGAAAACTTAACCATTCGTTTTGGTGGACATATAGCTGTAGATCACATCAATTTCGAAATGCCAGAAAATCAATTCAAATCAATTATTGGACCAAACGGAGCTGGAAAGACCACTTTCTTTAATTTAATTAGTGGAGAATTAAAACCAACTGAAGGTAAAGTTTATTTTAAAGATGAAGATATGACCCGTTTTTCTTCTGTTGACCGCACGCGAAAAGGGTTGGGTCGTTCATTTCAAATTACGAATGTGTTCCCCAATTTAAGCGTGTTAGAAAATGTGCGTATAGCTGTACAGTCCAAAGAAAAAATTCGCTACCAAATGATACGTCATATTTCAAAGTACCCATCTCTTAGTCAAAAGGCTGAAGAGTTGCTAGGACTTGTTCGACTCTATTCAAAAAAACATGTAATTGCAAGTCAATTATCTCATGGGGAAAAACGCAAACTAGAGATTGCGATGTTACTAGCTTTAGACACGGAAGTTTTATTGTTAGATGAACCGACAGCAGGGATGTCACTCGAAGAAGTTCCCGCAATATTGGAAGTCATTAGACGGATAAAGGAACAAGGAAATAAAACAATTCTATTGATTGAACACAAAATGGATATGATTTTAGATTTATCGGATTCCATTATGGTGCTGTTTAATGGCAAGGTTTTAGCAGATGGAACCCCTATAGAAATTATGCAAAATGAAATGGTTCAAAATGCTTATTTGGGAGGATTATACGATGAGCACATTGCTAAAAGTTGAGGACGTTCACACCTATATTGGACAATATCATATTTTGCAGGGGGTAAACTTTCAAGCAAATGAAGGAGAGGTCAGTGTATTACTTGGTCGTAATGGTGCAGGGAAAACAACCACACTTAAAACAATATTAGGTTTAACACCCGCTACCAAAGGACGTATTGCCTTTAAGGGACAAGAGATTACAAAAAAACAAACTCACGTGATAGCAAACAATGGAATTGGGTATGTTCCAGAAGATCAAGGAATTTTTGCCACATTGACAGTTGAAGAAAATATGAAAGTGGCTATGCGTACTGAAGATGAAATAACTATAGGGAAGCAGGAGTATGTATTAGATTTATTTCCAGATTTAAAAATATTTTGGAAAAAAGATGGGGGTCTATTATCAGGCGGACAAAAACAAATGCTAGCTATGGCACGCGCCTTTGTAGGAAACAATCAACTTCTTTTAATAGATGAACCTTCAAAAGGGCTTGCACCTATTGTAATAGAAAAAGTAATGGAAGCCATTATTGACATGAAAAAACATACAACCATCGTATTGGTCGAACAAAATTTTATGATGGCAAGCCGAATTGGTGATACATATACACTCTTAGATGATGGTGAAACCGTCCAATCGGGATTGATGCAAGACTTAATACAAGATGAACAAATAAAGCGTAAATATTTAGGGATAGGATAAGGAGGTACAGTCATGGAACTACTCATGAATTTGACCATAAATGGGCTAGCCACCGGTATGTTAATCTTCCTTTTAGCTGCCGGGTTAACGTTGATTTTTGGATTGATGGACGTACTTAACTTTGCTCATGGTGGATTATTTGCATGGGGCGCATTTTCTTCAGTTTGGTTTTATTCACTTACGGAAAGCTTTGTACTTGCTATTCTTGGCGCTATTCTAACGGGTATCCTCCTGGGATTTATTACAGAAAAGCTAATTATCAAACCTGTTTATGGCAATCACGTCCAACAAATATTAATCACATTAGGTTTTATGCTCGTGTTAACAGAAATGTTAAAAGTCGTGTTTGGTCCAAATCAAATTGCTGCCAAAACCCCAGCTTACTTTGCAGGTAGCTGGGAAATCGGGGACGTAATTATTATTAAATACCGTGTATTCATTATCGTTGTAGGTTTCCTTGTGTTCGGTGTTGTTCAATATATTTTAAAGAAAACGAAAGTTGGTTTAATCGTTCGTGCAGGTGTAATGAACAAGGAAATGGTTCAAACACTCGGTATTAATATAAATAATGTGTTTCTATATGTATTTATTGCTGGAGCAGTATTGGCTTCTCTCGGTGGTGCTTTGATGGCACCATACTCAGGTGTAATATACGCAGAAATGGGAATGGAATTTGCCATATTAGGATTCATTGTCGTCGTAATAGGAGGGATGGGAAGTTTTCCAGGATCCTTGCTAGCAGCAATTTTAGTGGGTTTAACAGGAAGCTATATGGCTTACTATGTTCCTTCCCTATCGTTAGCAGTAAACATGTTGATTATGGCGATTGTATTAATTTTCCGACCGCAAGGATTATTTAGAGTAAAGGGGTGAAGAGATGACTACAAAATATCAATGGAACAATATTTTCCTATCCATTATTGTCATTGTGTTGTTCATCTTCCCTTTTGTAACAGACTCAAGGACTTGGACAATACTTTTAACACAAATTTTCATTTTTTCGATTCTAGCAATGAGTTATGACATTTTACTAGGATATACAGGTATTGTGTCATTTGGGCACGCGATGTTTTTCGGAATTGGTGCGTATACCACAGGAGTAATGCTAGATCGCGTTGAGCCAACGATAGGTATTTTTATTTTATCAATTGTCATAGGCATGATCATTGCAGGCATTATTAGCTTTCTCGTGGGTTTATTGACTCTACGATTAAAGAGTCATTTTTACGCTATGTTAACACTTGCTCTATCAGGATTATTTTTAGTTCTTGCTGAAAAATGGCGTAGTTTAACTTCAGGGAATGACGGTTTTACGTTCCGGGCACCAGAAGTTTTTAAAGATCGTGCGGTGTTCTATCTAGTCGTACTAGTGTGTTTAGTTGTGACCTATATATTACTTAGACGATTTGTTCAATCCCCACTTGGTCAAGTATTGGTAGCAGTCCGTGAAAATGAGCAACGAACAAAATCATTAGGTTATAAAGTGCTACATTACAAAGTGATTGCATCAGTTGTGGCTGGTGTTGTTGCTAGTTTAGCAGGAGCACTCTATGCAATAAGTTTACGATTTGTAAATACCAGCGTCTTGACGATGGATATTACATTAGATGCCTTATTAATGACAATCATTGGAGGTGTTGGAACACTTATTGGACCTATAATAGGCGCTGGGGTAATAGAGTTATCGCAACACTATTTGTCAGGTCTTGCAAAAGATTATCCTATATTTGAACGTTGGATTATTTTCTTTGGAATTCTCTATATTTTAGTGGTAATTTTCTTCCCGGCAGGTATTGTCGGAACGATACGACAAGCTTATTATAAAAGAAAAAAACCACGTGAAGTAGAAGGTCGATCTAACTCGGAGGAATTATAATGCATATTGGAATCGCTAGTACCGGTGTATATATCCCTTCACAATTCATGTCGGCAGAAGAAATTTCATCTTCTTCTGGAATCCCATTACATGTTGTCAAGAACAAAATGGGGATTACAAAAAAAACTATTCCTGGACCCAATGATCATACTGTTCAAATGGCTATATGGGCAGCTCAAAACGCACTTGTAAGAGGTCAAATTGACCCGAAATCAATCGATTGTATCATTTATATTGGTGAAGAGCATAAAGAATACCCTTTATGGACTGCAGCAATTAAAATTCAAGAAGCAATTGGTTCCTTCCACGCATGGGGTTTTGATGTTTCACTTAGATGTAGTACAACAACTTTAGCTTTGAAGTTAGCGAAAAGCTTAATGTTATCTGATGATTCAATAGAGACTGTGCTTTTAACAGGTGGTTATCGAAACGGAGATTTTATTGATTATTCAAATGAACGAACACGGTTCATGTTTAATCTTGGTGCTGGTGGAGCTGCAATAGTTTTGAAAAAAAATCATGGTGAGAATATAGTTCTTGAATCAGACATTATGACAGATGGATCGTTTTCTGAAGATGTTGTTGTTCCGGTAGGGGGCACAAAAACCCCCTTAACAGGAGAGTTATTAGCTTCAGGTGCATATAAACTTGATGTTTTAGATCCCAATGGTATGAAAAAGCGGTTGGAACTAAAATCTATGCAAAATTTTCTACAAGTTATTAGACATTCGTTGGTAAAGAGTGGGTTTTCAGAACAAGATATTTCATACCTAGCTATACTTCACATGAAAAAATCAGCACATGACTTCGTATTACATGAACTTGGATTATTGGAAGATCAGTCGATATATTTACATGAATATGGACATATTGGCCAACTAGATCAAATCATTTCTTTGCATCTAGCAGAACAACATGGAAAACTGCAAAAAGGAGACATTGTTGTATTAGTTAGCGCAGGTATCGGTTATGCCTGGGGAGCTACAACAATAAACTGGGGATAAAAATAGGGAGGAATTCACATGACGTTGCAAAAAGTGTTACTAGGTAACGGGGAAACGATTTCTTATCGTGAACGGGATGGTGGAGAACAAGTGATTGTGCTCGTTCATGGAAATATGACATCTTCCAAGCACTGGGATATCTTGATTGATGAATTAGATTCGAAATACAAATTGTATGCACTCGACTTAAGAGGTTTTGGAGAATCGAGTTATCATACTCGTGTTCAAGGAATTGAAGACTTTGCTCATGACTTAAAAGGTTTTGTCGATGCTTTAGGACTTGATGCATTTCATTTAGTGGGATGGTCAACTGGTGGTGCAGTTTGTATGAAATTTGTTGTTGAATATCCTGGTATGTGCGAAAAACTCATCCTTCTGGCATCAGCATCCACTAGAGGGTATCCATTCTATGGAACGAACGCAGATGGAACGCCCGACATGCAAAGACGTCTACGAACTATTGAAGAGGTAGAAAATGATGCAAAAACAAAAACCATTCAATGGTTATATGATACAAACAATCGTGAAGGATTAAAATCGGTTTGGAATGCGTTAATTTATACACATAAACAACCAGATGAAACAAAATATGAAGAATATGTAACGGATATGTTAACACAACGGAACTTGGCGGATGTTTATTATTCTTTGAATAGGTTTAATATAAGCGGCATTCATAATGGGTTAATTGAAGGGTCAAACAAAGCTAAAAATATTTTAATACCGGTATTAGTTTTAAGAGGAGATCGGGATTTTGTGGTTTCTCAACAAATGACGCTCGAAATAGTTGAGGACCTTGGAAATGCGACATATATTCCGTTAATAAATTCAGGTCATTCTCCACTTATTGATGATTTGTCACAACTCACACAACAAATTGAAGCGTTTTTAGGGTAGTAGATTATAGTTGAATGATGTGAAACAGGAAGGAGGGGAACCAATGTATAACGATCAAACCTGGTTTTTAAAACGTGCAAAAATGGTCCCTTCTCACCTAGCGTGTATAGATATCGATAGTGGTCAGCAATGGACGTATGCTCAATTTACAAATTTAATTAAGGAATGGGTCCATCGGTTATCGCTTGAAAAGTTGCAACAAGGTGACAGAGTTGCAATTCTTGCTAACAATCACCCAGAGTTACTGGCCATTTTATTTGCATGTGGGTTGAAAGGTTATATATACGTACCCTTAAATTTCCGTTTAAGTCTAATGGAACTGACAGAAATTCTTACTAATTGTGAACCAGCCATTCTAATTACTGATCATTCTTATGAAGTGCTTATATACTCATTGCCTGTTAAAAAGATGCTAAACCGTGAAGTGCTACTAGAAGGGAAATCATTTATTAATGAGTCAATTCAAGTGACATCTATTTCTGCTGATGAACCATGGATGATAATCTACACAGGAGGCACGACAGGTAAACCTAAAGGAGTACAACTTTCTTATAACAACGTAAATTGGAATGCAATGAATACTATTGTAAGCTGGGGGCTTTCTGCTAGAGATTGCACGGTTACATATATGCCTTTATTTCATACCGGAGGTCTAAATGCACTTTCAATCCCTATCTTAATGGCGGGTGGCACAGTAGTCATTGGTGACCGATTCGATGGGCAGCAAGCGATAGAGGAAATAATTAAACGTAAAGCCACTATTTCATTATTTGTACCGACAATGTATCAAGTGATGACGCAAACAGAGACATTCAAAAATAGTGATTTTCCAAACGTTAAAGTTTTTTTATCTGGAGGTGCTCCTTGCCCTTTTGCTATATATGAACAATTTGAAAAAAAAGGATTACCCTTTAAAGAAGGCTATGGTCTTACAGAAGCGGGTCCTAATAATTTTGTGATTGATGTAGATGCTGTAAAGTTTAAGAAAGGATCAGTAGGTAAGAATATGCAATTTGTAGATACGTTAATTGTTTCAGAAATGAATAAACCTACTGCTATTAATGAGGTTGGTGAACTCTGGATTCGCGGTAAACATGTATTTACAGGTTATTGGCGAAATGAAAAGGAAACAGCCGATGTCATGAATGACGAGTGGTTAAAAACGGGAGATTTAGCAAAAATGGATGCTGAAGGCGACTATTATATTGTTGGAAGAAAGAAAGATATGATTGTGACAGGTGGAGAAAATGTGTATCCTCAAGAAATTGAACATTGCTTACTCCAACATAGAATGATTAGAGAGGCAGCAGTTATTGGACTTCCTGATGAGAAATGGGGGGAAGTTGTTACTGCATTTATTTCTCTTACAGAACCTACTTCGTATTCAGAAAAACAATTAATTGACCATTGTCGTCAGTATTTAGGTGGCTACAAAGTTCCAAAGTCATTTATTATAGTAGAAGAATTACCTAAAACACATGTTGGAAAGATAGATAAAAAACAATTGCTTTACTTAAAACCTTAGGCGGCAAGGCATTACTCAAGGTTTTTCAACACAAACTTCAAAATCATGGATTAAATGTATATTTTCTAATGAATTATGGCAGATTGTACTTGGGGTAGTTTTTTTGCTAAGGAAGTATTCTCCATTTTTAGAAACTTAGCGTTAAATATTTTCTCAATATTTAGTTTTTAGTACTAATTTCCTTTCCTTCGGGAATTTTTGGAACGATTCGATAAGCTTTTCATAAAATGAAGATAATACGTGTGGTAGAAATGAACAATCAAATTGAGAGAAATATGATAATTATACCGTTACGCAAAAGGAGACAATGTCTTATGAGTTAGGGAGGCTATAGGTTATGCTTGGTGAGCAATAGTAATTAATTGGATTTATAAATACGAGTATTTATATGACATTAACCAATTTCTTATCTTGAACGCTATGGTGTAGGCTGCTTAATGATAATTTATCACAGCTAACACAACGAATTGACGAATTATATATAGGGGGTCATTTTTTGCGTTTACAAAATCAAATTGCCATTATTACCGGGAGTGCAAATGGCATTGGATATGCAGCGGTCGAACGTTTTGCAGAAGAGGGAGCTCAAGTCATTCTTGCTGATTATGATGAAGTAGCGGGGACAGTAGCTGCTAAACAGTTAAAAGAAAAAGGATATGACGTGACATTCATACACGTAAATGTAGCAGATCGTGAAAGTGTACAACAATTAATTGATCAAACGGTTAAAACGTATGGCGGTATTGATATTTTGGTCAATAATGCAGGTATTACAAGAGATGCAATGTTAGCTAAAATGGACCCTGCTGATTTTCAGTTTGTATTAGATGTCAATGTAAACGGTGTCTTTAACTGTACACAAATTGTACTGCCACACTTAATTGAAAAAGGAAAAGGGAAAATTATTAATACTTCTTCCGTAAGTGGTGTATATGGAAATGTAGGACAAACGAATTATGCTGCCTCAAAAGCTGCTGTGATTGGGATGACTAAGTCATGGGCAAAAGAGTTAGGTCGCAAAGGTATTAATGTTAATGCAGTCGCTCCAGGATTTACCCGTACTTCAATGGTGGAAAAAATGCCTGATAAAGTTATTCAACAAATGACGTCAATCATCTCTTTGCAACGATTAGCTGTGCCAAAAGATATCGCAAATGCTTACTTATTTCTAGCATCATCAGAATCAGATTATGTGCATGGTCACGTCCTTCATGTTGACGGCGGAATAATGATGTAAGAAATGATGGAAGGAAGGGTACATTTGTATAATGGTCAATCTTCTTTGTTAAATTGGACCTTCTCTCCAAAGCTATTTGTATAGCTAGTGATCGAAATGAACCTATGCCCAGTTATCACATCTAATTGAAGATATGAATGAACTCCTTACATACTCGATATATGCCAAAATTCTAACCCGAGTTGTTCTTCCACAAGTGATATTATTCATTATTAAGCAACTACTCGTAGCTTCAATTTCAAGAACTGCTTTTTCTTGTTCAATTTTGTATAATGGACGAGAGGTGAGCAAGATGTTTGTGAGTGAAAAAGAAATTGAAATACGCTACGCTGAAACAGATCAAATGGGCGTTGTTTATCATGCCAACTATTTAGTATGGATGGAAATTGGCCGAACAAGTTTGATTGAAGACTTAGGATATACCTATGCTGGTTTAGAGCGAGAAGGATATTTATCTCCTGTTACGGATTTGACGATTCAATATAAAGCATCGATGAAATATGGTCAGAAAGCTACCGTTCGAACTTGGGTAGAATCACATGGTAAACTTCGAACTACTTATGGCTATGAAATTCTTCACGCAGACGGAACTATAGCAGCGCTAGCTAAGTCTGAACATGTACTGGTAAAGAAAGATACATTTCGACCGGTGTCACTTAGAAAAGTGGATGCACATTGGGATGCTAAATATACTGAAATTGCAAAGGTCAAAAGCTAATGGCTTTTGGTCTAAAACGTCCAGAACTACTATCATGGAAAGAAGCTGTCAGCAGAGGGGATATTGCTTTTCTCACTCATTACTGGTTAGATGATCGTTTCCCAGGTTGTAAAACGGTTACGAAAGTCGGTTGTTCAGATATTGACCGACTTATTAAGTGGGGAGCTCAATACGGCTTAAAACCTGAGTGGATCGATTATAAAAAAGAATATCCACATTTTGATTTATTCGGACATCATCAAGAAACTATTTTGCTTAAAGAAGGCATGCTAGACCAATTACAACGTTTCACACATAAATAAAATCCACTATGAGTAAACACTCATAGTGGATTTTATCTTTATTTCTTATATGAATAGGTAAGTTCTTTTAATTCTTTGTCAACGTTTACGTGTAAATCATGATGATCAAAATACCATTCATCTCGACTTTCAATATAGAAATGAATGTTATCTTCTTCATACTCAACTGAAGGATCCATTGGTTGTTCTTTGGTTACACCTAATGAAAAAGCATCATGCAAAGAACTTGAACCACCGTAGCGAGCATAAAAATGAATATATTCTCCAGATTTCGTTTCCATTTCCTCTTTAAACCAGGTCATTGCTTCTTTTGATATGACAATTTTCATTTTTACACACCCTTTCATAGTCTATACGTATTGTATTATAGCCACTTTACTTTTGGCTCGGTTCCTGCCTTTATTCGTACAATATTTGCGCGATGGCGATATAATACAAATGATGTTAACAAAATAATAACCATTAATAATGGGATATCAATTTCATAAAAAACGTTGTATAGGGTGGTATAAACTAAACCAATAATACCAAGAACCATTGACGTAAATGATACCATTTTCGATAGTTTCAAAACGATAAAAAAAGACACGAGCATAAGGATGAATATCGGCCAGTGATACGCTAAAAGAACGCCACCAGAAGTCGCTACAGCTTTACCACCCTTAAAGTTAGCGAAAATCGGATACATATGACCTACAACTGCCACTACACCTAAGATGAGCGGGTGTATGTCTGTAACTGAGAAGAAAGGAAGGAGCGGTAACAAAGTAGCTGCCGTTCCTTTTAAAATGTCCAAAATAGAAACAATTAATCCTGCTTTAACACCTAATGTTCTAAATGTATTTGTTGCGCCTAAATTTCCACTGCCATGTTTTCGGATATCTGTTTTGTAAAAAAGTTTTCCAATCCATAAAGCAGAAGGAATAGATCCTAGCAAATAAGCTAGTAATAAGATAATTACAATGTTCATAGAGTGCTCCTTTTAAATACGTTATACTTCTTGATATGTACAACCTAGTTTATCACTTGTCACAACACGTCACAACCAACTTCAACGCTTAACAAGAACTTTCATTAACCTAAATAAATTACTTAAAGATCATGTATTAAAGCATGAGACTCATTGCAATGGCGACTTTCATTCTATACAATGAAAACATCTGTTTGTTTTTTGGAGGAGAACGATTTGGCAAAAAATCAATCATCAACAGCATATAATGACGATGCAATTCAAGTACTCGAAGGCCTAGAGGCGGTTAGAAAACGTCCTGGGATGTATATTGGTTCTACGGATGCTAGAGGATTGCACCACTTAGTGTATGAAATTGTCGACAACTCTGTGGATGAAACCCTAGCTGGATATGGAAATCATATTATTGTAAATATTCATGAAGATCAAAGTATCAGTGTTCGAGACTTTGGACGTGGGATGCCCACTGGTATACACAAGACCGGAAAACCAACTCCAGAAGTTATTTTCACTATACTTCATGCAGGAGGTAAGTTCGGACAAGGTGGTTACAAAACAAGTGGGGGGCTACACGGTGTAGGTGCTTCCGTAGTGAATGCCCTATCGTCATTTTTAGAAGTTACCATTCATCGTGATGGCAAGAAGTTTCGTCAACGATTCGAAAATGGCGGACACCCTGTAACAACACTTGAACATATTGGTTCAACAAAAGAATCAGGAACGTCTATTCATTTCTTACCGGATTCAACAATCTTTTCTGTTACAAAATACAACTATGAAACCATCAGTGAACGTTTACGAGAGTCTGCCTTTTTATTAAAAGGATTAAAAATCGAGTTAAATGATTTACGTTCCGGCAAACAAGACATCTTCTTCTATGAAACTGGCATTGAGGCATTCGTAGCTTATTTGAATGAAGAAAAAGATGTCTTACATCCGGTTTCCTATGTAGAAGGAATACAAGATGAAATTGAAGTCGAATTTGCTTTTCAATTTAATGATGGGTATTCGGAAACGATTTTATCATTTGTAAACAATATACGAACGCGTGATGGTGGTACGCATGAAACAGGTGCGAAATCTGCTCTAACCCGTGTTTTTAATGAATATGCTAGAAAAACTAGTTTATTAAAAGAAAAAGATAAAAATTTAGAAGGTGCAGACATCCGTGAAGGTGTTGCAGCGATCATTTCAGTTCGTATACCTGAAGCAATTCTTCAATTTGAGGGGCAAACGAAAAGTAAATTAGGAACAAGTGAAGCGCGAGCAACTGTTGATGCAGTAGTTTCTGAGAAACTATTATATGTATTAGAAGAAAATGCAGAGTTGAGTGCATCACTTGTTCGTAAAGCGATTCGAGCACAACAAGCACGAGAAGCAGCCCGTAGAGCACGTGAAGATGCTCGTAATGGTAAAAAGTCTAAGAAATCAAGTTCTATATTGTCTGGTAAGTTAACACCAGCACAGTCTCGTAATGCAGCAAAAAATGAGCTTTATTTAGTAGAGGGAGATTCTGCTGGTGGTTCTGCCAAACAAGGTCGTGACCGCAGCTTCCAAGCAATTTTGCCTCTCCGTGGGAAAGTCATCAATACGGAAAAAGCGAAACTTGCAGATATTATGAAAAATGAAGAAATATCTACCATTATTCATGCAATTGGTGGGGGAGTAGGCGCTGATTTCTCAGTTCCAGACATCGCCTACGATAAAATTGTCATTATGACAGATGCAGATACAGATGGAGCACATATTCAAGTGTTACTTTTAACATTCTTTTATCGATATATGAAGCCGTTAATAGAAGCTGGAAAAGTATATATTGCTTTACCACCACTGTATAAAGTATATAAAGGTGCAGGAAAGAAAGAAGTCCTCATTTACGCATGGACCGAAGCAGAACTTGATGTAGCTATTCGCAAAATCGGTAAAGGGTACTTGATTCAACGCTATAAAGGTTTAGGTGAAATGAATGCCATTCAATTATGGGAAACTACGATGAATCCAGAGACAAGAACGTTAATTCGTGTAGAAATTGACGATGATGCTCGTGCTGAAAGACGTATCACTACGTTGATGGGTGACAAAGTTGAACCAAGACGGAGATGGATAGAAAACAATGTTAATTTTGGCTTAGATGAGAACAGTAACATTTTAGAAAATGAGCTCATCCATGCCGAGGAGGATTCAGAATGACACAAACCGAACGCTATCAAGATTTACCATTAGAAGAAGTCATCGGCGACCGGTTTGGCCGTTATAGTAAATACATCATCCAAGATCGTGCATTACCAGATGCAAGAGATGGCTTAAAACCAGTGCAACGTCGTATTTTATACGCGATGTTCCATGAAGGTAACACGAACGAGAAACCGTTTCGTAAATCAGCTAAAACTGTTGGTAATGTGATTGGTAACTATCATCCGCATGGTGATAGTTCCGTTTACGAAGCCATGGTACGAATGAGCCAAGATTGGAAAGTTCGACACATGCTAATTGAAATGCATGGTAACAATGGTTCTGTAGATGGTGATCCACCAGCAGCTATGCGTTACACAGAAGCACGGTTGTCAGCTATTTCTGGTGAAATGCTTCGAGATATTCAGAAACAAACAGTAGATTTAATACAAACATTTGATGACTCAGAATTAGAACCAACTGTTTTACCAGCTCGTTTCCCCAATTTACTAGTTAACGGTGCAACTGGTATTTCAGCAGGATATGCAACAGATATGCCACCTCATGCGCTACATGAAGTATTAGATGCCGTATTAATGAGAATGGCTAACCCTGAAGCAACTGTAGATGAACTTATGACCGTAATAAAAGGGCCAGATTTTCCTACAGGTGGCACTATACAAGGTATTGAAGGCATTAAAAAAGCGTATGAAACCGGTAAAGGGAAAATTGTTGTTCGTTCAAAAGCTGTAATTGAACCGCTAAAAGGCGGTAAAGAACAAATCGTGATTACCGAAATTCCTTTTGAAGTCAATAAAGCGGTTTTAATTAAGAAAATTGATGATCAACGCTTGGATAAACGGTTAGACGGCATTGCAGATGTCCGTGATGAGTCTGATCGAACAGGTTTGCGTATTGTAATTGAATTGAAAAAAGAAATAGATGGTCGAGGCATTTTGCAATTCTTATTTAAGAACACAGATTTGCAAATTGCATACAATTTCAACATGATTGCGATTCATAATCGTCGACCAACCATGATGACACTCCCAATACTATTAGACGCCTATATTGGACATCAAAAAGATGTGGTGACTAGACGTTCTAATTTTGATTTACAAAAAGCAAAAGATCGAATTCATATTGTTGAAGGTTTAATGAAAGCTCTCTCTATTTTGGATGAAGTCATCATTACCATTCGTGGATCTCAAGATAAGCGTGATGCGAAAAATAATTTAATAAGTGAATTTGCTTTTACTGAACCCCAAGCAGAAGCAATTGTTTCTCTTCAACTTTATCGATTAACAAACACGGATATTACAGACTTGAGAAATGAAGAAGCAGAACTTCAAAAAACAATTAAAGAGTTATTAGCCATATTAAATAATGAATCTATTTTAATTAAAGTTATTCAACAAGAGATGCAAGCCATTCGTAAGCAATTTGCTGAACCACGAAGATCAATCATCGAGAACGAAATCGAAGAAATTAAAATAACGCTGGATGTTATGATTCCAAGTGAGGAAGTCATTGTTACTGTGACGAAAGATGGCTATGTAAAACGTACAAGTACGCGTTCTTATAATGCTTCAAACGGCAAAGACTTCGCGATGAAAGACTCGGATTATCTGTTATTTGAGTCGATGCTAAACACACAACATCACATATTATTATTTACAAGCTTAGGGAAATATATATATCAACCCATTCATGAGTTACCGGAGATTCGTTGGAAAGACTTAGGTCAACATGTATCCAGTATGGTTTCTCTTGATGCGAATGAAACGATAATAAAAGCAATACCAATCGACAACTTCGATGAAGATCGTTTTATCTTAGCCGTTTCAAAATTTGGTCAGATTAAGCGTTCGACGCTTGCAGAATATCAAGTTCAACGATATTCACGTGCGTTAAATACTATGAATTTGAAAAAAGGTGACGAAGTCATTCATATTGATTTAGTCACACAATCTGACGATGTCATTATCGTGACTCATAGTGCTTATGCTGTACGATTTAATATGGAAGAAGTCACTGTAACTGGTGTTAAAACCAGTGGTGTTAAAGGGATAAACTTAAAAGAAGAAGATGTTGTAGTAAATGCAACTACCATATCAGCAGGTGTACGTGGTGATTTATTACTTGTAACACATCGTGGTGCCGTTAAAAAAATGTCGTTGAAAGAATTTGAAAATGGTACTCGTGGTAAACGCGGGATTGGTGTATTGCGTGAATTAAAATCAAATGCTCACAGAGTAAGTGGCGTACTTTTCGTACAAGATAACGACCAAGTGATGATTGAGACATCAAAAGGTGTACGTGAACTTGTTGATACGAAACCTATTCGTGTAACAGATCGTTATTCGAACGGCTCATTTATTGTCGATACAGACAAAGATGGAGATGTCGTACGATTATGGAAGGTTCTGAAAAAGAAGGAATATAGTAAGAAATCGTGAAAGGATACAACGGGGGAGTCAATGTAGCTTCCCTTGTTATAAATAGTGAAAAATATGTGGAGAAATCGTAATGTGTGGATTATTTTAGTAGGCGAATTGATTGCAGGTCTTGGATTATGGACGGGAATCATCGGAAATTTGGAGTTTATGCAAGAACGAATTCCATCAGATTTCTTAAAAGCAGTTATTATGGCCATTGGTTTATTAGCAGGTATTTTAGTTGGTCCACTTGCTGGAAAAGTAATTGATCAATCGAAGAAAAAGACCGTCCTCTTAATATCTGGATTTGGTCGAATGATTAGTGTTTGCTTTATGTTAATTGCCATTGGCACGGGATCAATATGGTGGATGGTTGCATTTATGATTAGTATCCAACTATCAGCAGCATTTTATTTTCCAGCGCTACAAGCAACCATTCCTTTAGTTGTTAAAGATGCACAATTGCTTCAAATGAATGGCTGGCATATGAACGTAGCGACGATGGCTCGTGTCATTGGAACAGCGCTTGCGGGTGTAGTATTGGTGTATTGGTCGTTAGAATCCCTTTATTTCATATCAATCTTTGCTTATGGTGGTTTGCTGATCTTTACATTTATGCTACGTATCGATGAGGAAGAGGGAACAGAGGCACTAGTAAAAGTTTCCGCACCAGGTAAAGGCGGATTTATGGAAGTTTTTCCAATATTAAAGTCGTACCCAGCTGTCATGATGACATTAGTGATGACATTAATTCCTTTGTTATTTATAGGATCATTTAACTTATTAGTCATTAATATTAGTGAATTGCAGGATTCAGCATCGATTAAGGGAACCATATATGCAGCAGAAGGTATTGCGTTTATGATTGGTACGATTGTTGTGAAATATATCGCTAAAAAATGGAGCACAAGCACAATATTATTCTTTTTTGCATTTGTCATTGGTTTTGCAGAGTTAATCTTAATATTTGCAGCTAATCCATTATTGTCGGTAACAGCATTTGCAGTGTTTGGTTTCGCAGTTGGTTGTTTTTTCCCAACGGCGATGACGATTTTCCAGAAGCAAATGCCAAGAGCATTCCATGGAAGATTTTTCTCATTCCGAAATATGTTGGAGCGAGTAATTTTCCAAGTCGTTTTGTTAGCAACAGGAGCATTATTAGATTTAATTGGCTTACAATGGATGGTCGTCGTATTTGGCGTTATAAGTTTATCATTAACAACCATTTTTTTAATTCAAATGAAGCAACGGAACATAAAATTAGATACAAATGATAAAACCGCTGAAATAGCATAATTTCAGCGGTTTTTTTATTTTGTCTCACTGTTTCAAGTATACTTGGTTAATGAGATACAACTTCCTATAATTTATATTATGTAAACTAAAATATAAATAATGAAATAAGGAGTTCTCATTTTCCTTTGAGACTCCTCTTTACGTTTTTTAAATGAAATAGTCATTCATGTTTAGTTTATAATGTTTTCAGCCACTTTTATATCATTTAATAATTGTTTATCATACGGTCTGTCTGCTTAATTATTTTACTGAATGTAAAATCTTTCTGAGAAAGTAAATTCTTCATTCCACAATAAATGATTAAAATCTGTATTACGTAATGCTTTTGCTTTTAACGTAACTAACAACGAGTTACTTATATTCGGTCTAAATGAAATTCAAGTACTAATTGATGTTCGAACAATTTTACCATCAACAATTTTCCATAAAGGAATTTTCTATCGTCTTCAATCAAATAAAAATCAACAGAATGTTGGGTCATATAAACTCTTTTATAAATATGGGAATCCTCGGGATAATTTTTAGAAAGTTTTTGTAGCTCTAATTTGCCTCTAACCAAATAGTTACATTTCCATTTTGTGTTTTCATTTCAGTTATATATCAACTTTCAAGATTGAAAAACTTCTAAAAGACCTTCTGCAAATCTAAAACTACCAGATGTAACCTTCATTTGGTACCCATCACTCCCTGCCCAACCGTCTCCGTCTATTACACCTCATACAATGGAAGCTAGATATTCTTCTGGAACAATTGAAAATGGAACAATTAACGATTTTCTTGAAGTGATACCCATTAACACCAAATCCTTTTCACCTTTTTAGAATTAATAATTAAAGTCAGCGTTGTTTTCGTTTTCCCGAATGATGTTAACAAGTAATATTTAGTCCATTATTTACATTGGGCTTATAAGAGTGTTTATATAATTTACTGCTACCTACATCACAATTCGATTATCTTTTTCTGTAAACCGACTTTTACTTCTAGTGTACTCTATATCCTCAATATTGACCGTATGTCATCTTCAGTAAGTGTTGATGAAACTTTCCCCTCGGAATCGAATACTTCTTCAATTAGAAGTCTCTTTTTATCTTGAAGTTCATTCATTTTTTCTTCAATTGTTCCTCGAGCAACAAGCTTTATGACGTGAACAACATTTGTCTGTCCAATGCGATGGGCGCGATCAGCTGCTTGCTCCTCGACTGCAGGATTCCACCAATTATCATATAGGATTACCGTATCAGCACCCGTTAAATTTAGTCCGGTGCCTCCTGCTTTCAAGGAAATGAGGAATAGATCACGTTCACCATCATTAAATTGATTGCAGATATCCACCCGTTCCTTTGATGGAGTTTTTCCATCAAGATAGAAATAGGGGTGCCCTTTAATCGCCAATTCTCTTCCTATTAGCTCAAGCATTTTAGTGAATTGGGAGAAAATCAACACTCTTCTCCCTTCGATTTGGGATTCCTCTACAATTTGCAGTAACTGTTCAAATTTCGCTGAGCTTCCTTTATATCCGTCTACAAATAATGCTGGATGACAACAAATCTGCCGTAACCGAGTCAAACCAGCCAGAATTTTAATGCGATTTTTTCTGATACCATCTTTGTCCAGGTGCTTCAACGTATCATGTCGTAGTTTCGCTAAATAGGCAGCGTATAGCTTTTTTTGATCAGGAAGCAACTCGATTGATTCTATGGATTCAATTTTATCAGGAAGCTCTGAAAGTACATCCTCTTTTAAACGGCGTAGTAAAAATGGTCGAATCCGCCGGGCAATTGTTTCCTTAGAAAGGTTACTATATTCCTTTAACCCCATAAATAATTCCGGAAAAACAACATGGAAAATTGACCACAATTCTTCAAGTGAATTTTCCACAGGTGTTCCAGTTAGAGCGAAGCGATAATCTGCCTGTATCTTCTTTACAACTTGTGCTGTTTGTGTCCAATGATTTTTAAATGCTTGTGCCTCATCAAAAAAAACAGTGTGAAAAGTTTGTTTTTCAAACCACATTATATCTCTACGTAACAAAGGGTAGGAGATAATAACAACATCAACTTCCATTGCAATCTTTAACTTTTTAGTCCTTTCTGTTTTATTACCATCAATGACAACAGCTTGTATATTTGGAGTGAATTTTGTGAATTCATTAAGCCAGTTATAAGTCAATGATGATGGGCAAACAACAAGGACTGGAAAATTCTTTATTTGGATTTCTTTAAGTTCAGACTGAATAAATGCTATACTTTGTAGCGTTTTCCCCAGCCCCATATCATCCGCAAGAATTCCTCCAAAACCATAGCTCGACAGAGTTTTCATCCATTTATAACCACGCTTTTGATAGTCTCGCAATATAGATTCAAGACTATTGGGTACCTGAAACTCCAAACTACCTGGATTTCGGATGTTTTCTAAGAATTTCTTGAACGACTCCTCTAAGGTGAATGATTGTTCATCAACAGAATTAAATAGTTGAAGCCCCTTGACTATTGGTAAATATAAGCCATCTTCCAGATTTTCATTTTGGACTGGTGATGCATTTAGAAAGCGCCTAATTTCTTCAAATTCCCTTGTTTCTAATGAGAGTAATGAACCATTTCGCAAACGATAATACTTCCGTTTTTCTTCTAGAGCTAATAGAATATCACGTATATGCTTTTCAGGAATGCCATCCATTTCAAATTTGAATTCAAGCCAATTAGTGCGCTCTGTTTGCACTTTTACCCTAATCCGTGGACGAGCATTTTCTCTGAAAATCCGATTTCTTACTGCGGTAGTTGCATATATTTCTACAAGATTTTGTATTTGGGGGATTACGTGATACAAAAACGAATACTCCAACTCTTCATTATGTAAAAAATACCCACCGTCCGTCTTGATAAACAAGCTATCTTCTATCATCTGAAGGATTACATTTTCCTTCTCCACTTCCCTAATAATCATGGAATCCATCAAAAGTTGCCGACTTTCAAAAGGGTCAATTATAATATTTCCATAATGAAACTCTAAACCGGCAAGCAATCGATTTTTCACACGGTCCAAGTATAGTTTGGCAATTAAAGGTGGACTCTTATCAAAATTTTTCGAGTTAGCTACAGGTAGTTGAACATCTCCTAGTCTCTTCAATCCTGGAACTACTTTTTCCAGAAAAATATCTATTTGCTCATATGGTATTAAAATACTATTTGACCCTGAAGTATTAAGCATCTTTTTCAGGTCAGATAGACGGTTACAGTCTTCACTTTTCATCTTTATTACTTTTCCCTCTGAGATGACAGTGCTATATGAATTCAATACAACTAATTGATCTATTCCATTGATCCTCAGTTCATAGGCTGAGTTCTCTGCTTCAGAAATGTCAAACTGTATAGAAAGTCGTTCGTTTGATACGCGAATACCATCATATATTATTCCGTCATATTCGAGCTTAAGAGCTGGTGCTTTCTTAAGTATCGGCAAAAGCCTTGCCCATGAAGACGGAGGAATCAGTAATATATGGTTATTCCTCATAAAATTCGATTCATCCGACAATTCATTTATGTACAGCTGTTCATCGTTTACTATTTGTATGAGTTGCTGAACCACAGCATCTGCTTCATTTTGAATGCAATGAGTGCTTTGGTCATACGTGAATGAAATGGATAGCAAAATAGGAATTCCTTCATTCACTTTTTCCAAAAAGTCCCGAATATTAGCAATATGTGTTGAACCAATCTTAACTTCTATTCCGAACATGAATTGCCCTTGACCTATATAAACGGGTTTACATGTAAACTTTACATCAAGTGCTTGCCTTTTCTCAAAGTAAAGCTGGTGATTACTTGATCGTTTAGGCTGATTATTGAAAAGGGTTAACAAACCCTCTGTCAGGTCTTGAGTTGTTAACGCTTTCGAGTGTTGTTCACTAATATCAATAGGCATGGTTCCTTGAAGCTGATGTTCGTGAATTGACAATAAAACTGCCGCAATATGCTGACAATTCTTTTGAAAGGAAGCAAGCTTAGGACAGCTACATTTTGTGAGAATCCCTCCGTTAGAATCCTTTTTAATGTTGACGTAGAAGTCTTCAGATCCTGATACTATTGCATCACAATGGTTAGCGTTGTAGGTTTTAAATGTCACATTATTAGAACGATAAAAAGAGTCCCCTTTTTTAAAGGAGACTATTCCGCACATTTCTTTAATGATTTTTTGATTAATTTTTATATTCAAATGCCGTGCACCTTCTTAAAGATATTTCGCTTCAGTTACCAAGGGCTATTTATGTGGAATTTTCAAGTTTAAATTAGGTGGATTTATAGTTCAGACTAAGACAATCATTAAAACCTTTATCACAATTGTATCATATAGGTTTTCTAATCTAATGAGATATAGATAATCAGTATATAGTCTTAAAATACAATGAATTTGGGATTCCGTTACTTGATCAACTTAAAGTATTTCTATATCAACATCCACCCTTTTTTACTATTGTTCAACATATTTATGTCTAATTTAATTCATTCGAAATTCGGTTTGAAGTTTCTTGTAAGTAGCATTGTTCTACTTGAAATTATTACTTATAACTCAACTATCACCCCAAATTATCCAGCCAATCAACTATAAAAAATCCATCTCTAACTCAAGTGAGAGTTTAAGAGATGGATTTATATAAATTTTTATTCGATTATTTTCTTTTTCAATAATCCAGCCATTACTGCGGTAACTATTGAACCAGCAATGATTGCCAATGCATAAAGCATAACTTTAGCGATTCCCCCGTCAACAAGTCCCATGACGAATACTCCGCCGTGAGGAGCACGAAGACCAATGTCGAACAACATTACAAGACCACCAGCTAAAGCTGCTCCAGTTACTGCTGAAGGAATGACACGTGCAGGGTCTGCAGCTGCAAATGGAATTACACCTTCTGTGATAAAGCATGCCCCTAGGACATAAGCAGTTTTCCCAGCTTCTCTTTCTGACTTAGTGAATCGGTTTTTGAATAATGTCGTCGCTAACGCCAATCCAAGTGGAGGTACCATACCTGCTGCCATAACTGTCGCAATATACGTAAAGTTTTCTGCATCGAGCATCGCAATGCCGAAAGTATAAGCAGCTTTATTGATTGGCCCCCCCATATCGATAGCCATCATTCCACCTAAAATTAATCCCACGAGTACTGCGTTTGTGCCACCTAGTCCTTCTAAAAATGAAGATATTCCTGTATATACTTTTGTTAACTGTGGATTCACAAGCATCATGATAATCCCGGTAATCGCAATACTAAATAGTGGGAAAAATAATACTGGTTTCAAACCTTCAAGAGCTTCTGGTAATTTCGAGAACATTTTCTTAACAAACAGCGTGACATAACCTGCAAGGAAACCAGCAATAATACCACCTAGGAAGCCAGACCCTCCACTAGCCCCTTCTACACCTGTTACTGTTATTGCGATTAATCCACCAATCATACCTGGTGCAAAACCTGGACGATCCGCGATACTGCTAGCAATAAACCCAGCCAATACTGGTACCATTAGGAAGAATGCTTTAGCACCACCAATTGTGCCTAGCATCGCTGCAAATGCATTGTATTCTGGACTGTCAGGGTTACCCGAATTAATCCCCCAGAAGAATGAAATAGCTATTAAAATCCCACCACCGACGACAAATGGCAACATGTTAGAAACACCATTCATTAAGTGTTTATAAAACCCATTGCTCGATTCTTTTCCAGTCGTTTCTTCTTTCGATGAGTCGTGCTGGTAAATTGGTGCATCATTTGTGATTGCACGATTTAATAAGTTATCAGTCTCGTAGATTGCTTTACCAACTTTGACCTGAATGACAGGTTTACCATTGAAACGAGACATTTCTACTTTCGTATCTGCAGCAACGATGATGGCATCTGCTTCTGCGATATCTGCGTCAGTCAAGCGATTCTTCACTCCACTTGAGCCGTTTGTTTCTACTTTGAGTGAAATGCCTAATTCTTTTGCTCGTTCTTTCAGCTTTTCAGCCGCCATGTACGTATGAGCAATCCCTGTTGGACAAGCAGTGACTGCTAGAATTTTCTTAGAAGATTTTACAGCATCATGTGTTTGTTGTGCTCCTAAGTCTTCTTCAGGTCCATCCACTTCCGTTTCCTTATCGGTCACAGCTCTTAATACTTCGTCAATTGATGTTGCTTCAAGTATTTTCTGTCTGAAATTCGCATCCATCAAGAATGTAGCTAATCTTGAAAGAGCTTCTAGATGATCATTATTTGCGCCTTCACTTGCCGCAATCATGAAAAACAGATGCGCTGGTTGACCATCAAGTGATTCATAGTCAAGACCAGTAAGTGATCTCCCAAACGCGATGGCAGGTGCTTTTACAGCTGTAGATTTAGCATGAGGAATCGCAATACCGTCACCAATGCCAGTGGTACTCTGTTCTTCGCGTGCTAATATGTCTCTCGTAAACGCCTTTTTATCTTTCAGCTTGCCTGCTTTGTCTAGTTTGCCAATTAACTCTGTCAACACATCTTGTTTGGAACCTGCTTGTAGATCCAAAATAATCGTTTCTTCTGTCAGTAATTGTGTGATTTTCATCCTGTCACATCCTCTTCCTGGAATGGGTGTAGTATTACTTGTTCTAGCAATGCTTCAACATCACTTTTTTCACATAAATCTGAGCGGAAAGCGGTGGCACTTCCACTTGCTACACCATATCGAAATGCCTTTTCTGTATCTTGTTCTTTTGTATAGGATGCGATAAATCCAGATATGACTGAATCTCCAGAACCCACGGTGTTTACAACTTTTCCTTTCGGTGCTTCTGCGGAAATAATATGGTCTTTTGTGACGAGAAGTGCCCCTTCTTTTCCCATCGAGACAATAACATGTTGAACACCTTGATTTACTAATTTTTTTGCATAATGGCAGGCTTCCTGTTTATTCGAAATGATCGTATCGAATAATTCGCCTAGCTCATGTTCGTTCGGTTTTATTAAAAATGGCTGTGTGTTTACCAAATCTTTAAGTGCAGGTCCGGATGTATCAAGTACAAAATGAACACCTTCGTCACGGCAAATTGAAGCAATTTTCATAAAAAACGTTTGCGGAATCGACTCTGGTAGACTACCAGCAAGGACAAACCAATCGCCTTTTTTTAATATTCTGATTTTTTTTATTAAAAGATCTTGTTGCTGTGTATTTATGACTGGACCAGGACCGTTCAATTCTGTTTCTTCTTGTGCTTTAATCTTCACATTGATTCGTGTAATCTCTTCAGTTTCTATAAAGTCGGTTTTAATCCCTTCGTTCTCTAAAAACTGTTCAATATAGTTTCCTGTAAATCCACCGGCAAATCCGAGTGCAACGCTATTGACGTCTAAACGTTTTAACACTCGTGATACATTGATCCCTTTACCTCCTGGATAGTAATAAACTTCATCTGAACGATTGAGTGTAGCTATATGAAAATCGGGTAAATATGTGGTGTAGTCAATTGATGGTGTAATGGTGCATGTATAAATCATGTCTTCTCCACCTTTACAGTAGTCTTATTCTGTAATGATTCAATGGCTTCCTGTGGGAGGTTATCTACAAGTAAAACAGCCTCTTCTATATCTAGAATTTTAGTGAAACTTACTTTTTCATATTTTGTATGATCTGAAACCACATACGTTTGTCTAGCAAGTGAACTCGCTAGTTTCTTTACTGAAGCCTCTTCAGGATCTGGTGTTGTATATCCATAGCTCTCATGAAAACCATTTACACCAAGAAAACATTTATCAAATCGATAGTTTTGTAATGCTTGGATGGTTTGTGAGCCAACAAGCGCTGCCGTTCTAAACTTGATTAAGCCACCAGTCAAATACGTTGTAATTCCGTATTCATTTAGTGAATCAATATGTGTAAGTCCGTTAGTAACAACAACTACATTTTTATCTTTCAAATGAGGAATCATTTGAAATGTGGTACTACCAGCATCAAGAAAAATGCAGTCTCCTTCTTGAATGAACGAAGCGGCAAACTTAGCTAAGCGTTTCTTTTCTTGAAGGTTTTTGGTAGACTTATCTAAGATGCTGGGTTCTAATGAATTCCGTTCTGTTAACATGGCCCCACCGAAGACTCGTTCTAACTTATGTTGATTTTCTAGCTCAGTTAAATCTCTTCTTATCGTCGACTCTGAAGCACCCGTAGCGTCTACAATATCTTGCATTTTTATTGTTTGTTTTTCGTCTAACAAGCTTAATATCATGTCATGCCGTTCGTTTGTTAACACCTTGGCACCTTCTTTATTTGTTATTAAATAGATAATACTTGAAATCGCTTTCAAAATCAATCATAATCAATCAAGAACAGTCAAAAACATTCAAAAGAAACATAGTTGTCATGTATGAACCACAAAACTAGAGGAGGAATTTCAATGATTGAAAAACGATATAACATCACATCAGCAGAAGGTATTCATGCTCGTCCAGCAGCAGTTTTAGTAGGGGCTCTTGCTCCATTTAAATCGGATATTACACTTGAGTGGAATGATAAAAAAGTTAATTTAAAATCAATATTAGGTGTCATGTCTCTTGGCGTTTCATCTGGTGCAAGCATTAACATAGCGGCTAACGGAGAAGATGAAGAACAAGCAATGGCGAAAGTATCAGAGATTATGGAAACACAAGGACTTGGGAACTAATGAATCAAAAATTATCCGGAATTGCAGCGTCAAATGGAATTGCCATTGCTAAAGCTTTCAGACTTGAAAATCCGGAATTGATTGTTAAAAAATCATCTATTTCAAATATTAATGCGGAGCTGGCTCGCTTTGAATCAGCTATGGCTCAATCGAAATCAGAACTTGAAACAATTAAAGCGCATACGGCTCAACAAATGAATGATGAAGAAGCCGCGATTTTCAGTGCTCATCTTCTTGTGTTAAGTGATCCAGAATTACTTGGACCCATCACCGAAAAAATCAAGTCAGAAAATGTGAATGCAGAGTTCGCCTTACAGGAGACTGCTAATATGTTCATCGGATTATTTGAATCGATGGACAATGAGTATATGAAGGAACGTGCTGCGGACATCCGTGACGTTACTAAACGTGTATTAGCTAATCTATTAGGTGTTTCCATTCAAAGTCCTAGCATGATTAAAGATGAAGTAATTATCATTGCAGAAGATTTGACTCCTTCAGATACTGTTCAGTTGAATCCTCAATTTGTAAAAGGCTTCATAACAGATATCGGTGGACGCACATCGCATTCTGCCATCCTAGCACGGACACTTGAAATCCCTGCTGTTGTTGGAGCAAAAACAGTTATGTCCACTATTCAAAATGACATGATTGTGATTGTTGACGGACTAGACGGCGACATCATCGTCAATCCAGATACGGAGACAATTGCTCGTTATAAGGACAAAAAAGCTAGCTACGAATTACAAAAATCCGAATGGGCAACGCTGAAAAACGAAGCTACTATAACTTCTGACGGTCATCATGTGGAACTAGGTGCCAATATTGGTACGCCTAAAGATGTCGTGGGTGTTCTTGAACACGGTGGTGAAGCAATCGGTTTATACCGTACTGAATTTCTTTATATGGGACGCAATCAGTTCCCTACTGAAGAGGAGCAATTTGAGGCTTATTCATCCGTTCTTAAACAAATGGATGGCAAACCTACAGTTGTTCGTACACTTGATATTGGTGGCGACAAAGAACTTTCCTATTTACAATTACCGAAAGAACTGAATCCATTTTTAGGTTTACGAGCTATTCGTCTTTGTTTAGAAATGGAAGATATGTTCAGAACGCAACTTCGTGCATTGCTGCGCGCTAGTGTTCATGGGAATTTGAAGATTATGTTCCCGATGATTGCAACACTTGAAGAATTCAGACAAGCAAAAACGCTTTTCCTTGAAGAAAAAGCTAAACTTGAAGAAGAAAATATTGAAGTTAGTAACACAATCGAAGTCGGAATTATGGTTGAAATTCCATCTACAGCAGTCATGGCAGATGTTTTTGCTAAAGAAGTAGACTTCTTCTCTATAGGAACGAACGATTTGATTCAGTATACAATGGCTGCTGATCGTATGAATGAACGTGTTTCCTACCTTTACCAACCGTTTAACCCTGCTATCCTTCGCCTCGTGAAAAACGTCATTGACGCTTCGCACAAGGAAGGTAAATGGACAGGTATGTGTGGTGAAATGGCAGGAGATGAAATAGCTATCCCTATCCTTCTAGGACTCGGACTAGATGAGTTTTCAATGAGCGCGTCATCTATCTTGAAAGCCCGTTCGCAAATTAAAAAACTATCTAAAGAGGAAATGGAAAGTCATACTGATGCTATTCTTTCTTTATCTACCTCAGATGAAGTCGAGTCGTATGTTAGAGCCTTAACAACAAAATAATGTAACTGACAAAAAGGCATGTAGATTCAATTTTGAATCTACATGCCTTTTATATTTGGTTCTTATTTCTGAGTGATACAAGAATCCAGTAATTGCTTTCTCAAAACACTAACAATTACCCACCAATATAGGACATGCCAATTTTCTTGCGACTTCTTGAGGTTTGTTCAGTGCGCTCATCTGAGTAGCGGTCAGTACGTTGCACCCATACGCTGCTAATTGCATCTAACAACTCTTCATCGTCTAAGTCGCTTCGAAGCAGTTTTCTGAGGTCAAAGCCCTCAGTCGCAAACAAGCATGTATAGAACTTGCCATCTGACGACAACCGTGCTCTAGTGCACGATGAACAGAAAGATTCCGATACCGAAGTGATAAAACCAACCTGTGCATGGCTATCTTTGTAGCGGTAACGCTTGGCAACTTCTCCGAAATAATCCTTGTCTACCGGTTCCAGGTCGTAAACAGACAGAAGACGTTCGTGAATTTCCTTTTTAGTAACGACTTTTTTAAAACTCCAACCATTATCGTTGCCAACATCCATGAATTCGATGAATCGAAGCGTAATCCCTCGTTCTTTAAAGTGAGCAGCCATCGGTAGAATTTCACTATCGTTGACACCTTTTTGGACGACCATGTTCACTTTGATTTCAAACCCTACCTCTATTGCGTGATCAATCTGTTTTAAAATATGCGATGGTCTGACTCCACGTCCGTTTAGTTTGCCGAACAGCTCCGGATTGAGGGCATCCAAGCTGATGTTCAGTCTCCGTAAGCCGGCATTATATAGAGGCTGAGCTTGTTGGCCAAGCAATAGACCATTCGTTGTCAGCCCAATATCCTCGACCCCATCAACTGATAAGATTTTCTTCACAAGTTCTGGAAGACCGCGTCGCATGAGTGGTTCTCCACCGGTTAACCGGATTTTCTTGACTCCCAGTGAAACAAACAGCTTTGTCAGCCGATGAATCTCCTCAAATGACAGCAAATCTTGTTTTGGCAAAAATACATAATCATCGCCGAAAACCTCTTTCGGCATACAATACGAACAACGGAAATTGCACTTGTCCGTTACAGAAATTCGCAAATCACGAATGGGTCTTCTAAGCTGGTCTTGTAGCGGATTGTCAGCCATGTTCATCACCCTCCCTTCCTATTAATCAGTTGTGTTAATGTTTCTGAAAATAGTTTTATCGTAATGAATTAGCTCTGAATGCACCCATTTAGTCTCTACTTTATCTAAAAACTTCATCACACTTAGTTGTTTATTTATGACTTCTCGCTTCAAGTCCTTTTTCACACGATGATTCCAAATGCTGAACAACGGAATGTATTCTTCGCTAGTTCTTACAGCGGTCACATCATGTGTCCCTTCAGCCAATTGGATAAGTTCCGCAGTTTCTTTTTGACCGATAAACGGCATATCACACGGCAACACGAGATATTGATCAGCTGGACGCTCTGTCATTGCTGTATAAATACCTGCGAGTGGACCGAGTCCTGAAATTGATGGAAGATCGATAATCACATCTAATTCCTCGGAAAAAAGGGGAACCAGTTCTTCCCTTGTAACGACGACAACGTGATCACAGACAGCGTCTAGTGCACGACGCACATGCTCGTAAAAGAACTTGTCATTTATACAGGCAAAAGCTTTTGGCGAACCAAAGCGTCGTGACATTCCCCCGGCGAGCAAGATTCCGATTGTCTCCATTAGCCGCCACTTACTGGTGGAATAAATGCAACCGTGTCGCCACTTTCGATGACGTCTGAAGGCAGTGCATATTCTTCGTTTACCGCAATTCGCGCAGAGCTATTCCGGATACCCGGGTATTTTTCATCGGCCCATTTCCACAAGTCCTCTACCGTTTGATTGGTGAAATTGACGCTCTCTTTTGGAATTCCTGTCAGTACTCGAATTCCAGCAAAATAATGCAATTCAATCATACGACTTCCTCCTTAGGCTTTTTCTTCTGGTCACCTATCCATTCTTCGCCGTCTTCCCAAATTTCCTTTTTCCATATTGGAACAATTTCCTTAATGCGTTCGATAGCGTATTCATTTGCTTCATAAGCAGTTTTACGGTGAGGAGAAGAAACCGCGATTACAACAGCAATGTCACTAATCTGTAACTCCCCGATTCGATGAGCAATCGCGACCCTTGTCCCTTCCCACTTGACTTCGATTTCTCTCCCTATTTCTGCTAGCTTTTTCTCAGCCATTGGTACATATGCCTCGTACGAAAGGTACATTGTCCGAACACCTTTCGTCCATTCACGGACATGACCAGTGAATAGTGTTACTGCGCCAGCTTCCGGTCGCAGTACGTAATCAGCGTAAAGTTGGGGATTAATTGGTTCGGTTACCACTTCAAATGCTTTCATTTGTTTCACCTGCCATCCATTTAGCAAACCACTTGTATATATCATCCAAACGACTTCGATCTAAGGTATTAATTCCTTTAAGTTCCACGCCTTCATGAACGATGACCAGAACAATGTTGTCGAGTTCCCGCAATGTTTCCCAATCTTGTTGTGATCGAACAAGCACAATTTTTTTAAACACAGCTTTTTTAAAGCCTTCGATGAGTACGATGTCCGGTTTTGTTTGGCACGACAATTCGATAAGCTCATCAAGATTACCTGTGTTGTTTTGCATATGTATCTGTACAACGCCATCGCCATATGCAAGGGAACTTTGTGCGCCATGATTAAAAAATTGCATGCTGTCCGTTTCTACAGGAGGTAATTCAAGTGCACCTCCGTGGCCATGATGTTTAATGGTAGAAATCGTTTTTCCATTGTTCTTCGCTAAGTCAAGAAAGCCTGTGATTAACGTTGTTTTTCCACTGTTCTTAAAACCGACCACTTGTAACACTTTTACAGTAACCATTTCACTGTTCCTTCCTCTACACCAAGAAGTAGCACGTCTACTTTGTCGCCTACAGTGAAGCCTCTTGAACCTCCTGGGAGGACAATGAGAGCATTGCCTCTAGCGATGGAAGATACAGCGTTGGACTTATTAAATCCTGCAGGTCGTATTGAAGCTCCATCATATACAGCCCGGATAAACCGGCTGAACGGATTTGCTTTTGTGAAATCCTCCGCAAGAACTGCTGTTGTTTGTGGTAAGTATATTTTTTCGGCACCCATCATTTTCAGTAGAGCAGGTCGTACGAACAATTCGAATCCGGTAAAACAGGCGGAAGGATTGCCAGAAAGTCCGAATAGATATCGCCCGTTTGCCACTGCTACTGTCGTCACACTTCCTGGACGCATTGCCACTTTATTAAATAGTACTTCCGCTCCCAAACGTTCATAAATGGCTGGCAGAAAGTCAAAATCCCCCACTGAAACACCGCCTGTTGTGATCAAGCAATCTGTTTCTTTCGCGGCTCTTTTCACAATTTCTAAGCTTGATTCAAGATTATCTGCAGACAACCCATACATTTTGAAACAGATGCCCATTCGTGCTAGTTGTGCTGCAATCATCGGCCCGTTACTATTACGTATTTTGCCTGGTGCAAGTTGTTCGCTAACATCCAGTAGCTCTGTCCCAGTTGATAGGATTCCGATAACTGGTTGTTTTGCCACTCGGACCTTGTCATAACCAAACGTAGCAAGTAGTGCCACAGTTCCGGGATGAATCAAACTTCCGACTTCAATAATTTCTTCGCCTTCCTTCAAATCCTCGCCTTGTAACGATACATTTTCAAGTGCATCAAATGGCTTCCGAATGGTAAAGGAATCACCCGATTCTATGGTCTGCTCAAACATGACAATTGCATCTGCACCAGATGGAAGCGGTGCTCCAGTCATGATTCGAACTGCTTCATTTTTGGTTAGGGTTTTATTTGATACTACCCCCGCTCCTATATGATCCACAACACTGAATTCGATACGGTTGTCACCTGTAGCCCCAGCAGAATCTACTGAACGAATGGCAAACCCATCATACGGGGAACGATCAAAATGTGGTACATCATGTACAGCTATAATGGGTTCTGTAAGAATACGTCCATAGCTTTCAAAAAGACCCACGGTTTCTTCTCCTAGCAGTTGCGCACACTGGATTACACGTTCAATCGCATCTGCTACAGATATGGGTTTACGCTGTTCCATCATCGTCATCAACTCCTTAGTCAATCATGATATACTGAAATTATTCAATCCGGAAAGGATGATTCACTTGTCTGAACTCACTCATTTTAACGAACAAGGTCGTGCAAAAATGGTAGATGTGTCTGAAAAACATGACACGGTCCGAACCGCACGAGCCAAAACATCAATTCTATTAAACGAAGCTATTTACCACCAGATTAAAGAAGGGAGCAATAAAAAAGGAGACGTCTTTGCTGTTGCACAAGTTGCTGGCATCATGTCTGCCAAAAATACGGCTCAAATTATTCCGATGTGTCATCCGCTAGCACTTAGCGGGGTCGATATTAAATTTGAATGGAATGTCGATGAAGAAACGTCACATTACGAAGTGATTTTGTACGCGGTTGTAAAAACGAAAGGACCTACTGGCGTAGAAATGGAAGCCCTCACTGCCGCCTCCGCTGCCGCCCTCACAATTTACGATATGTGCAAAGCCTCTGGTAAAGAAATGGTGATTGGTCCTACTATGTTACTTGAAAAAACAGGCGGAAAATCTGGAGATTACATTCGAAGCTGACGATGCTTCGTTAGCTCAAATACAATATGCCGGATTTCCGGTAAAATGAGTCTCTCCATTGCAAGCTTCACTGCCCCGCGGGAACCAGGTAGGACAAATATGGCTTTATTCGATGCAACTCCTGCTACTGCGCGGCTAAGAAGTGCTTTTGATCCGACATCTTCCGTAAAGCTTAAATAACGGAACAACTCTCCAAGTCCAGACATCTCTTTTTCAAAGAATGGCTGAATAGCCTCAAGCGTAACATCGCGCTTAGCAATCCCGGTTCCACCCGTCGTAATAATGGCATCCACACTTTCATTCTTAAGCCACACTGATAAAATTTCTCCAATACTTTCAGAGTCGTCTTTCCTCACTTCATATGCCACTACTTCTAGTTCGTGATCTAGAGCGAGTTGATGCACAAGTGCTCCACTTTGGTCGGTGTGCTTCGTCCTTGTATCACTAACCGTTAAAACAGCAATTCGAATCTGTCTATCTAATTGAAATGATTGCGACATTTAGGTACCTTCCTCTCGTATTTAACCGAACAACTGATGATACAGCTTCCGACCTTCCGAAACATTTCTAATACCATGGATGAGAAGACGACCATTGCCGAACAGTACCATACGGTGATCGAATATATATAACTCGACAAAATAAGGTGTACGCTTCACAGGAACTTGCATGTGTCTGCCAATTGTTTCTGCGTCATCTAAGGTAATAGGACGTTGTGGATCAGGCAGTACTTGTACCGCATCTCGTCCGCACAGAACAGCATAGGACGGACTTTTTGACAAATGCAGTGACGGGAATGTCGGCTGAATACCACATGTTTCACAGTGCTCATTTTGAATGCGGGAAATGCCGATATCCAACTGTGTATTTTCCCATAAGTTAAAGTGATGCACTTTTTTACGCATAGCTTCCCTGTTTCCGCTCAACCACTTCATTGCCTCCGCGCATTGCAAGGCAGCCGTGATCTGTACAGCAGGCGAAATAATACCTGTTGTGTCACACGTTTCATTGATAGCGGGTAGGACAGGAATTAAGCAACGAAAGCAAGCCGATTCAGCTGGTACGAAAGGAAAGATAACACCTGAGCTCCCTACGCACGCGCCGTAAATCCAGGGTACTCTATGTTTCACGGCTGCATCATTGATTAACAGCCGTGTTTCAAAGTTATCAGTTGCATCCATAATGAGCGTGCTAGCAGATGCAAGCTTTTCGATGAGTTGTGCATCTAGATTGTCAAGATAAGTGTATAACCGGACGTCTTCACGTATATCTTTCAGGCGTTTTTCTGCAGCAGTCACTTTTGGTAACATCTGCGCAGCGTCTTCTTCCGTGAACAGCTGCTGTCGTTGTAAATTCGACAGCTCTACGTAATCACGGTCGACCAGGTGAATCTCACCAACTCCAGCACGGACTAATGTTTCAACGATGGAAGAGCCGAGTGCACCACAACCAATTACAGTAACCACAGTTTTCTCAATATTTATCTGCCCTTGAGTTCCTATTGGTTTAAATAAAGTTTGTCTTGAATAACGTTCATCCACTGAAAGTCACTCCTTTCAATTAACTTAAGAGCACTTTCTCATATCCGCCCTTCTTTTCCAATTCAGAAGTGATGTCAGTGAATGTGCCGACATAACGGACATTTTTACCGGTATCATCCTTTACTGCACTTATGTTTAGCCATTGTAGGTACTCTTCGCCACTCTTCTTCTTATTCCAAATTTCTCCCTGCCACATGCCATGCTTTTCAATATCTTTCCACATGCCATAATAAAAGTCAGGAGATTGTCTTTCTGACTTCATCAAGTTAGGGTTCTTACCAATGACATCTTCTTCGTCAAAGCCAGTTAGTTTCGTAAAAGCCGGATTAACCTTCTTGATTATTCCACTAACATCTGTCACTAGAATTCCTTGACCGGTAGAATTAAAGACATCGGAAGCAAGTGTAAGACGGTCCTGATAATACATCCATACAACGAGTACTAGACTTGCCAAAGCTACTTGAGAAAGTAGCATAAAACCAATTGAATATTGACCGGTGATAGAGTAGATTGCCGATAACACAAGCGGTGGAAAGAAACCTCCGAGTCCACCCATCATTGAAACAATTCCATTGACGATTCCGGCCTGTTTGTTGAAATAGAATGGTACCAGCTTAAAGATGACCCCATTTCCAATTCCTGCGCTGACCGCAATTGCCAAAGTGGCGACAGTATATAGACCGATAGATGGAGAGAATGCTAGAACAATTGCTGCAATGGTGTAAACGAAAAATGTCCCCATTAACAGTAATAACGGCTGTAGTTTATCCCCAAGCCAACCACCGACTGGACGAAGGAATGTGGCAACTGCAATGAAACCCGCTGTTCTCATACCTGCATCCACTTTCTCCAATCCGAAACTCGTCACAAGGAAGCTTGGTAGATAAATTGTAAATGCGACAAACGAGCCGAAGGTAATGAAATAAAATAGTGAGAAAAACCATAGTTTTTCATTTTTATAGACGCCTTTAATCTGTTCAAAAATTGGTGTTTTGACTTTTGTTTCATGTCGGTCGCCAAAAAAGAAATTTAAGGCAACGAACACGAGCAAGAGGATTAAATATAACTTTACTGTTGCTGACCAGCCTATTTGAGTTGCGACTAGTGGCGCAGAAAAAGTCGTAATGGCTGTACCAATATTACCTACTCCATAGATCCCATTGACAAGACCATGCTTTTCTTTAGGATAATATTTCGGCAGTGAGGTTACCCCGACAGAGAACACAGCTCCACCAATTCCAAGGAACAAACCACCAATAATTAGATCCATTACTGATGAAGCCTCACTTATGTAAAAGACCGGGAACAAAAGGAGAATAAAACTGATTAGAAAAATAACACGTGCACCAAATATATTTGCATAATAGCCGAGCGGAATTCGTAAAATCGATCCAAGTACGACCGGAATTGCTGTCAAGAGTGCCAATCTTTCCGGTGGAATAGCGATGTCTTCACTTATAAATGGCATAAGCGAGGAAATGATAACCCACACCATAAATCCTACAACTAAGTTCAACGTCTGAAGCGTCAACTGTACCTTCTTAATCATCCAACTCACCTTTTTCACGTGTTTTTCATTACAAGTAATTAATATCGATTCCATGTCTTTATTGTATCTTGTGAAACTATTCTTTTTAATAAGGGAGTCCCCTCACGTTGAAAAGGGAATCCCTTAAAATAAAAAAAAACCACTTCACAAGGAAGCAGTTGGAATTATCTTATGTGATAAGCGTATTCATTTTTACAAATAATTCATCTTGATCTACCGCTTTCATAAGCTTTTCTGCCATTGGGAATAATACCGTTTCTTCTTTCACAAAATGGACAGTTAGTACCTCAAATGCTTCACCTGCATTTCCCGCCACTGTTCTGATATCCTCAAGTGAAAACAAATCGATATTGCCTCGAGTATGGTGGAAGAAATGTCCGATGTAGCCGTCGATTTCTTGGTGTTCTTCTTGTATTCCAACGAGTGGTCCTTGTTCAAAACCGATATAGGTACCCAAGGCAGGAAAGAAATGCTCTTCTTCTTTATCCGTATGGTTCTTTAACGGTTCGACGAATTGAAATAAAAGTTGACGAAGTTGTTTCAATTTTTCACGGCCAACTTCAAGACTCATTCCATCATTCTCGAACTCTAAGACAATAGCATGCCATTCTTCCATTAGGTACGACAAATACTTATGCTCGTTTTCGAGGAGCCGCATACCAGGCTCTGTAAACCGCAGTAATGCTTGTTCAGCCATGGGGAAATCCCTCCCTGTTATCATTTAAAAATTCAACAATTTTTTCTTCATTGCGTATTCAACCAATTCCGGCCGGCTCTTGAGGTTCAGTTTTCCCATAATTTTCGCTTTATGAGCTTCGACCGTTTTAACAGAAATAAAAAGTAATTGAGCAATCTCCTTGTTTCCATAGCCTTTAGCAATCAATGGCAAAACTTCAATTTCACGCTTGGACAGCAATTCAAATGGATCCGACTGCTTAATCTTCTTATCCTTGTTGACGAATTCACGTACGAGGGATGTCGCCATTTTGGGGTGTATGTAAGTACCCCCAGTATGAATCGTTCGGATTGCAAGTATTAATTCCTCATCTGGCGCATTTTTCAGCATATATCCTGAAGCCCCGTTTTTCAACACGTAAAACAAATACTCCTCATCATCGTGCATCGTCAGAATTAGAATTTTCGTATTAGGGAAATCTTCTTTAATCTTGCCGGTGGCAATTAACCCACTTTCCCCTGGCGGCATACTAAGGTCTAAAATTAATATGTCGGGTTGGTGTTTTGCTACCATCCGATATGCTTCAATGCCATCTGAGGCTAAGGCAATCACTTCCATGTCTTCTTGAAAGTTTAGAATCATCGAAAATCCACTACGTACAATCGCGTGATCATCAGCTATGACAATATTTATCATTAGTTCATCCTTCCTTCCGCAAATCTCCCACAGGCACGTACAAACGCACCGTTGTTCCTTTGCCGATACCCGATGACACTTCAAAATCTCCATTCATAATTTCTGAACGTTCACGCATACCAAATAGGCCTAGCCCTGTTCCTATAGGTTTATCTAAAAGATTAAAACCAATTCCTTCGTCTTGCACAATCAAATGAAGTGTATTCCCTTTTTCAAAAAGAAACACTTTTACTACGTCCACTTGAGCATATTTAATAGCGTTTAGCATTGCTTCCTGGCAGACTCTATAAATGACCGTCTCAATTTCACTTCCATACCGCTTTTTTGAGATGTCAGATTTAAAATCTACAATTAAGCCGTAACTCTGTTGAATTCGCTTAAAATGAGAGCGAAATGCTGCTTTTAATCCCAAATCATCAAGCGCAGCTGGGCGAAGTTCCACCGACAAATTCCGAATATCATCTAGAAGCCTTGTCATTGTCGCTTCGGTTTGTTTTATTTTTTTTAGTATTTCTTCTTTAGAAGTCATGTATTTCATTACACGAATGTCGACTAAAGCACTTAGCAACTCTTGAGCTACGCCATCATGCAATTCGCGAGAAATTCTTTTTCGCTCATTTTCCTGAGCTTCTATTACGTGCTTCATCATAGTGTTTTGAGATAGTCTTTCTTGTGTCTTAAATTGCTTTGTCATGTTTCTGAGCATAAACACACGAACGTCGTTTTCTGCATCAATCGTATGAAAAGTGGCCGTGTAAGGTATAACCCCTGCATCTCTCGTCTCCAAATATACTTGGAAAGAAGAAAAATCATCAGGCTGAGAACTGCTTAGATAACAGTTAAGGCAAGTATGAAGATTGGTGTCGCTCGTGTAACCTCTGCAAGACTGACAGAGTGCTCGTTTGGCTCCTTGCAAGAGTTGTGTCAGCACTTCAGGATCGATAATTTTTTCTGCTGCGGGATTTATTGCAATAGCAGTTCCTTCCGGATCAAAAAAGAAAATGGCTTCTGTGCTATTTTCAAACATTTTCATCATCAAGGAATTCAACTGACCATTCTTTGAGGACATCAATTTAGCATCAATTCCTTCCTTCCATCCAGTTTCCCAATTCCCTTCACTGACATTTCAAGCATGCACTGCAATAAATCGTCCGTCATCCGGAGATCTTCACGGAATCCTCCAAGAAGCACACCCGCTACACGACCGTCATGCCATAGCGGTAAAGCTCCGATACTTTTCAGTTTTTCTAGTGTCAAAATCGGATAATTGAACAAATTATCTTTTTCCAAAAAATCGGAAATTGACGACATCAGAAGTGGTTTGCCAGTCTTGAAGACAAGACCTGCAACTCCTCGCCCTGATTGAAGTACAATTTGTTTAAAGCGATTATTAAGATTCCCTGATGCATACTTCCATTTTAGTTCATATTGATTTTCCGCGGTTTCAACTAGCGCTAATGCTATAATATCGCAACCAGTTGCTAAGCGGATACGTTCAATTTCTGTTTGATAGTCCGCTTTATTTGTCATATTAATGTCTCCTATTAAAAAGAAAAGAGGCAAATACCTCTTTCCAATTTAGTTTGTTTTATGTTTCCTGTATAGGATATAACTTCTACCGACATAAATCAATGGAACGCTCCAGACATGTACGAGTCGTGTAAACGGCCAAAGTGCAAAAATAGCAAAACCAGCAAGTACATGAATTTTAAATGACATTGGCACCCCAGACATTAACGCAGGATCTGGACGTAGAAAGAACAAATCACGGAACCAAACCGAAATCGAAGAGCGATAATCGAATTCAGGTTGTACAACATTTGTTACAAGTGTAGCGTACATTCCCATAACGACGATAAATAGAAGTAAGGAATTAACAACTAGATCGGAAGCTGAGCTTAACATCCGGACGCTTCGTATCGTAAAACGTCTAAATGTCAGGATGATCATTCCTAGAAGGGTCATAAAACCGAAAAATCCGCCAACATAAATGGCACCGATGTGATAAAGATGATCATTTACGCCGACTGCATGCATCCATGATTTCGGGATCCCAAGTCCTGAAACATGGCCCAAAATAACTGGGATAATACCCAGATGAAAGAGAATACTGCCAATCATCAATTGTTTCTTTTCAATAAATTCACTTGATTTTGCTGTCCAGTGAAACTGGTCTGTCCGGTATCTATAAATATGACCGAAAATAAATATAGCCATACAAGTGTAAGGGAATATAACCCATAAGAATTGATTAACCATGTTGGGCTGGAGCCCCCTGTTCTATACAAACTTTAAATGTTTCCCGCAGTCCCTTCACGAGATGAAAGTAAGGACTTTCTTGTTTTTTAAGTGAATTCAATAAGTGATAGGTTCCATCCTCAAGAACAGCAATCAACATCCCAAAACTTTCAGGTGCTCGCGAATCTCCAATCCATTCTGCCGCGTACAGAAACTCACACATAAGTGGAAGGAAATCCGATAACTCCTCCTCCGGCATTTCCAGACCGAACATCTCATACATGACTTTTAATTTAGCAAGCATTTGACCACGTTCTTTAGCGTCTTCAAATTTGAAGTATGTCATGAACAATGTACAATCTTTTTGGAAATCAAAGGTTTCAGTATACAGTTCTTTGATATCATCCAGATTTGGGTTTTGCATTAAAGAAAAATACATTTTCACGTGTACATAAGCTGGATGGGTTGAATCAAAAATATCTTCAACAAGTGACGGGTGAAAGTCTAACTTTTTAGGGTAAGAAAGCTGATGGGCAAAAAAACCGAATGAATGCTTATAATCATATAATTTTTCTAGATTAATCACGCCAAATACCTCCGTAGAAATTCTCTTCATATATTTCTTTGCCTGTTTTCATAGCTGTTCCAGTTAGGCTTTGACTCGGGCTCGGACTCGCTGGCCCACAGCCATCACATGATCCTCCTGTATCTCCTCCCATTCCTCCACTTTCATAGCCTTCTGATCCTTGTGCACGGTAAGGATTATTTTGTCCTTCTTTATGTGATGTAGGAATGACGAACCGATCATTGTATTTAGCAATGGCAAGTAGACGGTACATTTGTTCTGTCTGATGGGCTGTCATACCGATACGCTCCAAACGGCTATTATCAAATTCTTTACCTGAAGATAATGCACGCATATAAGACCGCATCATCGCCATCCGTTGAAGAGATTTCTTGACAGTTTCTGTGTCCCCAGCCGTCAGCATGTTTGCAAGGTACTGGATAGGTGTGCGCATTTCTTCAATCGCCGGGAAAATCATATCAGGGTTTTTGATTGAATCTTTCCCTTCAAAATAGTTCATAATTGGGCTTAGAGGCGGTACATACCACACCATCGGCAACGTACGGTACTCAGGATGGAGCGGAAATGCCAATTGATGCTCAATCGCAAGTTTATATACTGGCGAGTTTTGTGCGGCTTCGATCCAATCTTCCGAAATGCCATCTTTCTTTGCTTGCGTAATCATTTCAGGGTCATTTGGGTTTATGAATATGTCACATTGCGCTTTGTAAAGATCCTTTTCATTTGGGGTAGAAGCTGCTTCTAGGACGCGGTCCGCATCGTATAAAAGAACACCGAGATAACGGATACGTCCAGTACATGTTTCAGAGCAAACCGTTGGTAATCCCGCTTCTACGCGTGGAAAGCAGAATGTGCATTTTTCAGCTTTATTTGTCTGCCAGTTGAAGTAGACTTTTTTGTAAGGACAACCCGTCATACAATAGCGCCATCCCCTACAAGCTTCCTGATCAACGAGCACGATTCCATCTTCGTCTCGTTTATACATTGCCCCTGAAGGACATGATGCTACACAGCTCGGATTGAGACAATGTTCACAAAGCCTTGGTAGATAGATCATGAATGACTGCTCAAAGTTGAATTTGATTTCTTCTTCGATTTTTTGAATGTTTGGATCAAGCGGACCCGTTATATGTGCTCCGGCTAAATCATCTTCCCAGTTTGGACCCCATTCGAGGTCCATTTTTTTGCCGGTTATGACGGAATGAGCTCGCGCAACAGGTGAATGATCTAGCTCCCCTGCATTCGTTAAATGTTCGTAATTGTATGTCCATGGTTCATAGTAATCTTTCATTTCAGGCATATCTGGGTTGTAGAAAATTTTCCCAAGTGCCACTTTGGACAATTTATTACCTGATTTAAGTTCAAGTTTTCCTTTACGAAGTTGCCATCCACCTTTGTAAAGCTCTTGATCTTCCCATCGTTTTGGGTAGCCAATACCAGGTTTGGTCTCTACGTTGTTGAACCACATGTATTCTGCACCCTTACGATTCGTCCAAGTGGTTTTACACGTTACGCTACAAGTATGGCAACCGATGCATTTATCCAAATTCATGACCATTGCAATTTGCGCTTTAATTTTCAAGCCAGTTAACCTCCTTCATTTTCCGTACGGCTACGTATTCATCACGCTGGTTCCCAATAGGTCCATAGTAATTGAATCCGTAACTTAGCTGGGCATAGCCTCCAACCATTTGTGTCGGTTTAAGATGGATACGGGTAGGGGCGTTATGACTGCCTCCTCGTGTATCAGTAATCTCTGACCCTGGTACGTTAATGTGTTTGTCTTGAGCATGGTACATGAACATGGTGCCTCGTGGCATGCGATGACTTACAACAGCACGCGCTGTGACAACACCGTTGCGGTTATATACTTCCAACCAATCATTATCATTGATATTATGTGCGTCCGCATCTTCGTTGTTGAGCCAAACAGTTGGACCACCACGGAACAATGTCAACATATGCTGATTATCTTGGTAAGTAGAGTGAATGTTCCACTTGCCATGTGGTGTTAAGTAGCGCAACACTAGTGAGTCCATTCCGCCCTTCACTTTCTTATCATTCGGACCAAAAACCATTGGTGGTAATGTAGGTTTATAAATAGGTAATGCTTCTCCGAACTGTAGGAAGATTTCATGATCAATATAGAAATGCTGTCTTCCAGTTAATGTCCGGAACGGAACGAGACGTTCAATATTTGTTGTAAAAGGTGAGTAGCGACGACCTAACTTGTTTGAACCGCTAAATACCGGTGTTGGAATGACTTCACGCGGCTGTACTGTGATGCTTTCAAAGGTGATTTTCTCTGCTGCTCGGTCTGCAGAAATATCTTTTAGTTCAACACCTGTATCTTTTTCAGCTGATGCATATGCTTTTTGAGATACTCGACCGTTTGTCGCAGACGATAAATTCAAAATAGCATCCGCTACTTGACGTGCTGTCTGAATTTTTGGTAAGCCGTTTTTGATGGTTTCATCATAGAAAGTACCGTTAATCTTTTTAAGTTCTTCATATTCTTCTGCTACTGAGAAGCTAACACCGTGTGCACCGGTTTTCCCGGTAGCCAAATTTGGTCCAAGCGTAATATACTTGTCATAAATTTGTGTATAGTCGCGTTCTACAATGCTGAAGTTCGGCATTGTTTTACCTGGGATGGCTTCAATTTCCCCTTTTGTCCAGTCTTTTACCAGTCCCATAGGCTGAGAGATTTCACTCACGGTATCATGCGCGAGCGGTGTAGTGACTAAATCTTTGTAAACACCTGGAAGATGGGTTTTCGACATTTCCGAGAATTTTTCTGCCAGTTTTTTATAAATGTCCCAATCAGAGCGAGATTCCCATAATGGATTCACCGCTGGATTGAACGGATGAACAAATGGATGCATGTCTGTTGAAGACAAGTCAGTTTTTTCATACCAAGTTGCAGCTGGTAAGACGATATCCGCATAGATGGGTGTAGATGTCATACGGAAATCAATGGCAACCATGAGATCGAGCTTCCCTTCAACATCCTCACGCCAAACGATTTCTTCCGGTTTCTCTTCCACATTTGGTGTCGCAAGAAGCCCGTCAGATGCCCCGAGTAAGTGCTTCATGAAATACTCTTGGCCTTTTGCTGAACTTGAAATGAGATTCGAGCGCCAAATAAAGAGTGTACGCGGGAAGTTTTCAGGTGCACCAGGGTCTTCGACAGAAAATTTAGCTTTACGTGATTTAACTTGTTCAACTGTATGCTTGATAATTTCTTCATTTGAATGTTTGCCTTGCTTCGCAGCTTCTTCAGCAAACAATAAGCTATTTTTATCGAACTGAGGATAGGAAGGTAACCAACCGAGACGCGCCGCCAGTACATTATAATCAGCAGGATGCTGATAGCGAACATCACCTCCAAGTGGTGATTTCAGCGAATCAACCCCACTTTCCTCATATCTCCATTGTTCAGTCGCAAAGTAAAAGAACGACGTGGCATTTTGCAGACGTGGCGGACCTTGCCAGTCTTTTGCGAAAGCGATTGTCGACCATCCCTCAATTGGACGGCATTTTTCCTGTCCAACGTAATGTGCCCAGCCCCCACCATTAACACCTTGTGACGCAGTCAGCATAACCAAGTTTAAAATTGATCGATAAATAGTGTCACTATTAAACCAATGGTTAATTCCAGCCCCCATGATAATCATTGAACGTCCGCCTGTATCAATGGCATTCTGAGCAAATTCACGCGCTATCTGAACAACGATTGATGCTTTTACGCTCGTCACTTTTTCTTGCCAAGCGGGAGTGTAATGCGAGTTTTCATCATAATAATCCTTCGCATTATACGGGCTGTCGATTCTAGCAATCCCATATTGGCTCATCATAAGGTCATAAACTGTAGCTACAATTCGTTCAGTACCATCAGCAAGTGTTATTTTCTTCACAGGAATAATTCGTTTAAATATCCCGTTTCCTGCATTATCGAAATATGGGAAGACGATTTCTACCCATTCTTCACCATGTCCTTCTACGCTGAGTGCTGGTTTAACTTGTGTCCCGTCTTCACGTTCAAGAATCAAGTTCCATTTCTTATCTTCTTCCCAACGCTGCCCCATAGTGCCATTAGGAATCATCATTTCATCTGCTACTTCATCGAAAATGACTGGCTTCCATTCTGCATGTTGAGAAGTGTCACCTAGATCACTCGCACGAAGGAAACGACCGCCTTTTAACGTATCTTCATGTGGGTCGAGCAGAATCATGAACGGCATATCAGTATATTGTTTTGCATAATTGATGAACATTGGCTCTTGGCGATCCTTATAAAATTCATCTAAGATTACATGAGTCATAGCTTGTGCTAATGCGGCATCAGTTCCAGGGTGCGGAGCCAGCCAGTTATCAGCAAATTTCACATTTTCCGCAAAATCCGGTGCTACTGAAACGACTTTAGTTCCTTTATAACGAACTTCGGTCATGAAATGTGCATCTGGTGTACGCGTCATCGGCACATTCGATCCCCACATAATTAAATATCCAGCATTGTACCAATCTGAAGACTCAGGAACGTCCGTTTGCTCTCCCCAAATTTGTGGAGAAGCAGGTGGAAGATCAGCATACCAGTCATAAAAACTCAGCATTTGTCCTCCCAAAAGTGAGATAAAGCGAGCCCCTGAAGCGTAGCTGACCATTGACATTGCTGGAATAGGTGTAAAACCTGCAATGCGATCTGGTCCGAATTTTTGAATTGTGTAAATCAATTGAGCGGCAATAAGTTGTAATGCGTCTTCCCAGTCAACACGGACGTGTCCACCTTTTCCGCGAGCTGACTTGTAAAATTGAGCTTTTTCTGGGTCTTCTACAATACTTGCCCAAGCTTCTACGGGATTTGGGTTAGATTTCAGAGCCGCTTTCCATAAGCGCCATAATTTCCCACGCATGTATGGGTATTTCACACGTAAAGGACTGTATTCGTACCAAGAAAATGTTGCACCCCGTGGACATCCACGCGGTTCGAATTCTGGCATATCCGGTCCACATGACGGGTAATCAATCTGTTGGTTTTCCCAAGTAATGATTCCGTTTTTCACAAACACTTTCCAACTGCATGAACCTGTACAGTTTACGCCGTGAGTCGTGCGGACGACTTTGTCATGTGACCAACGCTGGCGGTACATATTCTCCCAATCTCTACTTTTCTCTTCAAGGATTGACCAGTTGCCTGAATAGCTTTCTATCGGTTTAAAAAAATTGAGTCCAAATTTTTTCTTCATCTTTACTATCACTCCTTTTCAAATGAAAGACATTAAGGGTAATAACTTATATCATTCGTATAGATTCATTATGAAAGCCACTCAATCTAGTTCCCATTAGGGAATGTCCTATTGAACTACTGAAATTCCCTTGTTCCTAAATAAAACAAAAATAGCCTCCCTTTTTTAGAGGCCACTGAAAAAGTACACTTTGATTATCAAAACCACCTAAACTAGATTTATCGAGTTTAGGTGGTTTTTCTTTTTAATTGCCCTGTTAATAAGATTTAGTGATTTTCGTTACAGTCGGACGCTTTCCGCGGGCATGG
>NZ_AMGD01000055.1:0-23417 GCF_000297555.1 Paenisporosarcina sp. TG-14 | reverse complement strand
GCCCGCCCCGTGGAAAGCGTCCGTCTGGAGCGGAAATCAACGGTATCATACTAGAACCTACTCCTTAAAATACCGGGAATACTGGGTTCATGGCACTCTAAATTTATATTTTCTTGTCTAACGAAAAAAACAGTCGAAGATGCTATTTCGACTGCTTCATGCTTTCTTACTATTCATTAATAGTCCTCACATTTCCCCTCAAGAATTGTAAGTCAAACAATCAGATTTTCACCTCATATATTGTTGTGCAACTGGTTTATTACTTTTCTTACCATAATAAAGTTTGATCACTTTAAATGATCTTCTTTCTGCATACTTCTTGCAAGATTCACAGAAAACCATGCGCATTCCACTACGATTTTCAAATTTAATTAATGTTACATCCTGAATTTTACAGATTGCACATGATCTCTTAAATATTTTTACCATGCAAGAAACTCCCTCTTTCCATTATACTGTTTTTTATAACTTATATATGTGTAAATAGTAATAGTGATAGGTATTAGGACATGATATTTCATATTAATAATCATTATTTTCTTGAAATTTTTCCTATAACTTAGTATATATGAATCACTTAACTTTTCATAGAAGAACTTTTGTAAAATTTTGTCGAATGTCTATTATTTTATTTATTGTAAGGGAATATCGAAAAATTCTACTATGTATTCGAATTTCCTTCATAAATATATACCCCCTTAGGTTAAAAAATGTATGGTTTTTTCATACCAAAAGCGACCGAAAATGAATTCCGGCCGCTCCTTACACTTATAATTTTTATTACAGATTTTCCATCCACAAATCATATCCTTTACCAGTTAAATGAATCCCGTCTACCGTGAACTCTTTCTTTAACTGACCTTCAGCATTTTGAAAATGTTCATTCAAATCAACGTATTGAACACCATTTTCTTCTGCTAATAGTTGAAGAATTTCGTTGAATTGATCAACGGTTTTATTTGAAATCGCGTGTTGATACGCTTTATTATTCACCGGAAGAATTGACTGCACGATCACTTGAGTTTTCGTTTGATCAAAAGATTGGATGATTTCCTCCATATTCTTTCGATACACCTCTGCATCAACCTCTTTGCCAATGTCATTAATCCCAATCAAAATGTACACTTCTTGCGGATTACGCTTCACTACTTCTTCGATTCGATTCATAACTCCTGACGTGTCATCCTCTACAATACCTCGATTTAAAACCAAACCACCCGGAAAAAATTCTTGGAACTCTCCATGATCCGTAATGCTGTCCCCGAGAAATACTTGATCAACTGTTTCATATTCAATTGACTCGAATAAATGCTTCTTTTGAAGATAATAATCTGGATATTCTTGCGATGAAAAGAATGTTTTAACAAGGGCCATTCCACCTTGGTTATACACGACAATACTGCCCACACCAACTAACGAAAAGTTAATGACTAAAGACAGGATGAACAAAACCTTGAACTTCTTCAATATGTACACTTCCTATTTCTTTTCCAATACTTGCTTGGAATTTATAAAAATCTCATTAAGATGCTATATCTATATAATGTATTACCGTTATCCAGCATCCATAAACTTTTTTCATGAACCTATTCGAATTTTGGCGGTCTACACATTAAAAATCACTGATGATTTTTCTTTTCCTTTTAATATATGTGTATGGTTTTTTCATAGCAAAAGTGCCCAGACCTTATAAAACCATGACAAAAAAGTACGGCCAATTCCATTGTGGATTAGCCGTACTTTTCGTTTGTTATTTTACCGATTCCTTATTTTCAAATGGAATGACTGCATCGTGCATTTCTTTGTCTAACTCGACTTGATATGCTTGATACGTTTCTTCATCCCATTTTAACAAGTTTTTCATCAGGTTCATTATCGAAACTTTGTGAAGCTCGACCCAATTGATATCAAAGAACAGTCTGCCTGTACGTCGAATAAAGAAATCAACCGGTTTGACCATCATTTCATTTTGAATCGCATAGACAACTTCCGCGTAAACGGCCGGTGTAATAGAACCTTCAAGTTCCATTCCTGATGCAGCATGTGCAATTAAATAAAGCTGATCTGCATTCGTTCCATAAAAAGAGGCGAAGTGACGTCCCTCGTCAACTGTTAATCCGAATTGGACCGCTTCAAGAGCTTTTATTTCAACGAAAGATTCAAATTGTTTTGAGCCACCAAAATCAGCACCTGAAATAGGTAAATTTATGGTCATGCACTTTCCAAAGGTTTGTTTAGTTTCTGATTTTAAACGCTTCGTTACAAGATCCACCACATGCTCAGACATTTTTCGATAGCCGGTCAATTTACCGCCAGCAATTGTAATCAGACCACTTTCATGTTCCCACACTTCATCTTTACGAGAAATCTCAGATGGATCTTTTCCTTCCTCGTATATAAGAGGACGAACACCCGCCCAGCTTGATTCAACATCATCAACAGAAATGCTAACAACGGGAAACATATAATGAATGGCATCCAATATATATTGACGATCTTCAATCGTCATTTTAGGGTTTGCTATTTCTTGATTTTTTTCAAATACTGTATCGGTCGTACCCACATATGCCTTGCCATTACGCGGGATTGCGAACATCATTCGTCCATCCTGTGTATCAAAATATAAAGCTTGTTTTAACGGGAATACAGATTGGTCGACTACTAAATGAACCCCTTTTGTTAACCGCAGTTGCTTTGTGTTTTTGGAATAATCCATATTGCGGACAGCATCTACCCAGGGACCGGCTGCATTAACAACTTTTTTCCCTGAAATACGCAATTTCTTACCTGTTATCTGGTCAATAGCTTCAATACCTGTAATCTTTTTTTCATTATAGATAAAGCTTTGTGCTTTAACATAATTGATGAATTCAGCACCATTCTCCACAGCTTTTTTTATTACTTCAAGTGTCAAACGCGCATCATCAGTTCGATATTCAACATAGTAACCTGCTCCACGTAGTCCTTCTTTTTTAACTAGAGGCTCACGGTTTAGTGTTTCTTTTGCAGTAAGCATTTTGCGTCGTTCTTTTCTTTTAACTCCTGCTAAATAATCATAAACACGTAAACCAAAAGAAGTGCTTAGCTTACCAAACGTCCCACCTTTATGGATCGGTAACAGCATCCATTCTGGGGTCGTGACATGCGCTCCGTTTTCATAAACGATTTCACGCTCTTTGCCGACTTCAGCCACCATTTTAACTTCAAATTGTTTTAAGTAACGCAGTCCACCGTGGACAAGTTTTGTTGAGCGACTCGATGTACCACCTGCAAAATCTTGCATTTCTACAACAGCAACTTTCATTCCTCTAGTCACAGCATCCAGTGCAATTCCCGCTCCGGTAATTCCTCCACCAATGACAATAAGGTCATATACCACTTGGCTCATAGTCGTCAATTTGTCTTCTCTATTTGTACTTGAAAAATTTTGCATGTAATTAGTTCCTCCTTATTATTTATATATCATTTTTTCATTATATTGGACTATTTTTACAAATAGAAAAAGAGAGACCTGAATAACATTACGAGCAATTGCTCCATAATGAATTCAGGTCTCTCTAAGTCTCTACCCGTTTATTAACTTAGCTTTACTATACCATATTCATGTTTTATTTAAAAGCCATAGTAGCTGTTACAGCTTTTTTCCAGCCTGAATAAAGTTCTGTTCGACTTTCTTCAGACATAGTCGAATCGAAATTCTTATCGACTTTCCACATGTCCGCAATCTCTTCTCGACTCTTCCAGAAACCTACAGCAAGTCCTGCTAAATATGCTGCCCCAAGTGCTGTTGTTTCCTCAATTACTGGACGTTCAACCGAGACGTCTAATAAGTCACTTTGGAATTGCATAAGAAAATCATTTTTAACAGCTCCACCATCGACGCGTAGCTTTCTAAGCTTAATCCCTGAATCTTTTTCCATCGCATCAAGGACATCTTTCGTTTGATATGCTAGAGATTCTAGCGTTGCTCGTATGAAATGTTCTTTCGTAGTTCCTCTTGTTAAGCCAAAGATTGCACCTCGAACTTCACTATCCCAGTAAGGTGTTCCTAAACCGACAAAAGCAGGTACTACGTATACACCATCCGTTGAGTCCACGCGTTTAGCATAATCCTCACTTGCTGGTGAATTCTTAATCATTCTCAGCCCGTCACGCAACCATTGAATGGCACTTCCCGCAACAAAGATACTGCCCTCTAATGCATATTCCACTTTCCCATCAATTCCCCAAGCAAGGGTAGTCAGTAGACCATGATTTGAAACAACTGCTTTTTCACCAGTATTCATTAACATAAAGCACCCAGTGCCATATGTATTTTTAGCCATTCCTTCCTTATAACAAGCTTGCCCAAATAAAGAGGCTTGCTGATCACCCGCTGCACCAGCGATTGGAATTTCTTGCCCAAAGAAATGATAATCTACTGTTTTCGCATATACTTCTGAAGAAGATTTCACTTCTGGCAGCATTGACTTTGGTATCCCTAAAATATCAAGAAGTTCCTGATCCCATTTTAATTCATAAATATTGTACATGAGTGTCCGCGAAGCGTTGGAGTAATCTGTGACATGCGCTTGTCCTCCTGAAAGTTTCCAAATTAACCACGAATCAATGGTTCCAAAAAGCAATTTGCCTTCTTCTGCTCGTTCTCTAGCACCTTCAACGTTATCAAGAATCCATTTTACTTTTGTACCAGAGAAATAAGCGTCAATTAGCAAACCCGTTTTATTACGAAACGTATCGTTATGCCCTTGTTCTTTTAACTCATCACAAATGCCAGCAGTTTGACGAGATTGCCAAACAATCGCATTGTATACCGGTAAACCAGTTTCTTTATCCCATACAACAGTTGTTTCACGTTGATTTGTGATTCCAATACCTTCTATTTGATTTGGTTTCACACCGGATTCAGATAAAACAGAAGCAATGACGGCTAAAATAGATCCCCAAATCTCACTAGCATTATGTTCGACCCAACCTGGTTTCGGAAAATATTGTTGAAATTCCATTTGAGCAAAATTCACAACTTCACCCTTCTTATTGAATAAAACGGCTCTTGAACTTGTCGTTCCTTGATCCAATGATAAGATATATGTTTCCATTTTATACTCCCCTTTGAGCTGATAATTGCTCGGTTTTTTGAGATTGTAATTCTTTCTTATCAACTAAAAATAAAAATAATAAACACAAAAGCGTAATACCTAAGACAAGCCAAAACCAAATCGTGAAATCATTAGTGAAGAATCCTTTGTAAAACACACCACCTAATGATCCACCTAGGACTGGTCCTAAAACAGGAACCCAGGCATATCCCCAGTTCGAGCTTCCTTTTCCTGCAATTGGTAATAGATAATGAGCAATTCTTGGCCCTAGATCCCTAGCAGGATTAATTGCGTAACCTGTCGTACCTCCTAAAGAAAGTCCTATTGCAACAATGAGCATTCCAACAATAAATGGATTTAACCCTTCAGTAAAGTCATTTGCTCCAATTGATAAAATACCAATGACTAAAATAAAAGTTCCAATAATTTCGCTTAATAAATTCGAGAAGTGATGCGGGATAGCTGGCCCAGTAGAAAACACGCCAAGCTTGGCACCAGAATCCTCTGTTACTTTCCAGTGCGGTAAAAAATGAAGCCATACAATAGTTGCCCCTATGAAGGCGCCGATCATTTGAGCTGTCACATACAATGGCACTTGAGACCAAGAAAAATCTCCATTAAACGCTAAACCAAGGCTTACTGCAGGATTTAAATGAGCTCCGCTAAACTGCCCGACTGCGTAAACAGCCATAGCTACACCGAGTCCCCATCCAAATGAAATGACGATCCACCCACCATTTAATGCAAAAGATTTTTTCAAGCTCACATTTGCAACAACACCTGCTCCAAATATAATCAAAATAGCTGTTCCAATCAACTCTGCTAAAAATTCACTCATAATCATATTACCTCCCTATCCCATTAAATTCACTATTTTCCAACCATGAAAAAAAAAGAGACTCACATATACTTTTGACACGTAAATAAGTGTCAAAGTGTATGTGAGTCTCTTGGTCTCTCCACGGAATATTAACTTGCTATTAACTTAACAAATTATGAAAACGCTGTCAAGAGTCAGAATACTTTATTTTTTATTTTTTCTAAGAAAATAGATCCCATAAAGATAACGATGACGTCGTGATCGCACTTGCTCCTGCTGCAATCGCAGCTTCAACTTCTTGTTGTGTTTCGATTAATCCACCCGCAATAATGGGTTTACCAGTTTCTAAACGGATGCGTTCAATCACTTTAGGGACTACACCTGGCAAAAGTTCAATATAGTCTGGATCTGTTTTGTGAATTATCTGGATGCTTCTATTTAATGCGGTTGAGTCAATAACAAAGGTTCGTTGGATTGCTTTGACATTAAGTTGGCGTGCTTTTTTGATTACGCTGCTTCTCGTTGAGATAATTCCATATGGTTTTATCGTTTGGCACACATATTCAGTGGCATGTTCATCGTTTGATAAGCCTTGAATTAAATCCATATGAAGAAACATGTCTTTATTTTCTGAGCGAGCATAATCGAATACACTTTTTAACATGCCTACGTGTATATTCAAAAACACACCATAGCGAAAAGAATAGGTTAGCATTTTATCAAAGTCTTTCATGGATTGAATAGCAGGTAAAATTTGCTGTCCTTTAAATGGCATTGTAACACCTTGCCCTTTCTTTTCACTTAGTTTGAATATTTCTTTTGATGGAATTATACCTTTATTCGTTGGGTTATTATAGCATTAGTGAATTCAATTTGATTTCCTCTTTTATATGGGTGAGATTAAAGTCCACATCCTCACACTTTATCGTCTAGGGTTTCCAGCTCGCTTTGGACTGCAAACCACTGCATCATAACCTAGGGAATTTAAAGAAATGTGATGTGACGTTGTACATCACATCATAACCTAAAGAATAAGAGAGCGGGCGATTGAAGAGAATAGAGCCTGCGAAAGAATACAATGTATCTACTAGGTTTCCGGCTCGCTATCAACGGCACTAACCGCTGCATCATAACCTAGGGAATAAAAAGCATTTTGATGTGACGTTGTCACATCAAAATGCTTCTTTTTAGAGGCAATCTTGCGGCGGGTGTGCGTCCGTCTCTCGCCTTCAACCTCAACTTACATAGGTCTTTGATTTTGGTTTACTAGAGAATAGACACTTACTGCCTAGACAGGAAGCCGCCGAAGATGAAATTTCGGCGGCTTGTTTCTAACTTTAAAGGGTCGTTCTGCATTACTTGAAAGAAGGGTTTCGCATTTTATACAGTTTCCAATGTCAGAACCGGATGGAATACCAAGTGATATCACGCCCATGATACATTCTTATCTTGTGCGAGAGTATAACCTCGGAAGTAAAAGGTGTGACTGCTGAGACGAGCGTGAATCCTTCGCCCCTTTGGTCAAGACGCTCAACTAAAATAGGATGCGTTCTTTATACTTTTGAACCAATTGTTCATTGTGTTCCGTGCTTCCATCCACATTCCCACTTTTGAAGATAGGCGGTTCTAAACCGTTTTCAATCATTTTTTCAATGACGCTAGTGAATGTCGCATGCAACAGTGTATTGCCGATGACAGAAGAAGCGGGTGCATACAATAGACCGTTTGTTTCCAAAAGGCCATCTCCAATCGGAACATGTGTATTTAGAACATCGTCTACTACGTCTTCAAGCCGCTTACCTGAAATATGTTTAGAATGACTCTTTTCTCCACTGTAACAAAGAGACTGGATCGAGATCGTATAAGCCTCTCGTTCTTTCGCTTTCATAGCTACCTCAATCGGTACAGGATTCCGTCCGGATGTAGAAATGACGATGACCGTATCCTCTGGACGAATATCAAGTTGTCCTACAAAACTATGAATGAAATCCGGGTCTTTTTCATTTTTGGAAGATTCGATCGCTCCATCGTGAAGCATGAGCGGTTCGACGAAAATAGGACATACTGGAACTAAACCACCGGAACGATAATAAGGCTCTTGGGCGATTAAATGGGAATGTCCACAGCCGAATAACTGAATGATTCCACCACTCGAAAGACGTTTTGTCATTTCATCAGCAATTCGTTTAACAGCTTGTTTATCTTCAAGAAACACTTTTTTCATCAATGAATCGATCGCCGTGAAATAACTAATCATTACATTACCTCCGAATCTCGCTAAGGAATTGATAACGGTCTGCTCGGTACGTACTTCGAACGATTTCAAAAGGGATATCGTTTGTTAAATAACTAATTCGTTCTATGATCAAGATGGCGGATGGCACATCAATTTGAAGAAAATCAGCATCCTCTTTTTTTACTAACGCCGCTTCCATACGCTGCAACGCATGGCTAATCGTCATTTGTCTATCCTTTTCTATAAATGAGTAAAGAGATCCATCCAAAACATCTTTATCCATTTTAGGAACCAGCTTCACAGGAAGGTAGGTCTTTTCAATAGCCATGGGTTTATCATCTGCATATCGAATTCGTTTAACGAGGAAAACCTCATCCCCTTCATCTAACTGGAGCTTTTGTGCAATTCCTAACTCAGGCATCATCTTCTCAAAACTAACTAGGGTATTGCTCGGCGTCATTCCTCGTGCAAGCATGTCTTCCGTAAAGCTTGTCAGTCCACTGAGAGGCTGTTCAACTTTCGGAGGGGCAACAAATGTTCCACGCCCTTTTTCCCGATAAAGCAGCCCATCATTCACCAAATTCGTTATTGATTGGCGTACCGTCATGCGACTAACACTAAACATTTCCGATAATTCACGTTCAGAAGGAATTGCCGCTCCTATTGAAAATTCGTCTTGTAAGATACGGAGCTTTAAATGTTCTTCTATTTGGACATACATCGGAACTGGAGATTGTTTATCTAGCAAGGTCTTCACTGCCTTTCTGGCTGACCAACTTGTACGCATCAGTGTCGACAATAAGCGTCACATCTTCATGATTCCACAGATGGGATGCTGGAAAACTTTCGCTAAGATCTTTATTTAACAAACGCTTAACCGCTTCCGCTTTGCGCTTGCCAGACGCCAATACAAGTATTCTAGCGCTTTTTAGGATCGATTTAATTCCCATTGTCACCGCATGAGTTGGAACTTCTTCAATTGAATCAAAAAAATGTGCGTTGTCTTTTCGTGTAGATGCAGCAAGTTCAACGACATGGGTTGTACTGTTTGGATCAGATCCAGGTTCATTAAATCCGATATGCCCGTTTGATCCAATTCCGAGTATTTGTAGATCTATTGGTCCAATACGTTCAATCACTTGATCATAACGTTGACATTCTTCTCCAGCTGAAAGAGGCTTGCTATTTGGGATGTATACGTGTTCCATTGAAATGTCGATTTCTTTAAATAAGTTCTCATACATAAATGTATGGTAACTTCCTGGATGATTTTTATCTAGACCCAAATATTCATCTAAATTAATTGATTGTACATTTTTATAGGAAACTCCGCATGTTTTGTGACCTTCAATTAATTTCTCATAAAGTCCCAGTGGCGTCGATCCAGTCGCAAGTCCAAGTATGGAGCGGTCGTTTTTACAGATTTGTTCTTCTATCATTCGTGCAGCCTTTTCACTCATCGCAGAGTAATTATCAACTTGGATTACTTCCATATTATCTCTTCCCTTGTGTATGCTATATTTCCTCTGCAAATGGTCATTTGAACATTCCAATTTTCATCAATGATGGTCAGATCTGCGTCTTTTCCAGGCTCGATTCTTCCTTTATTGGAAAGACCGAGTTGTATTGCCGCATTTGTGGATGTCATTGCCACGAGTTCAGATAAGGTGCAACCAGTAACTGACTTCATATTTTTCGCTGCATTTTCCATCGTCAAAACACTTCCCGCGAGCGTTCCGTCCACAAGCCTCGCTTCATTATGGCTAACCTGAACATCTTGTCCACCTAAATCGTAGGTACCAGGCTGTAGCCCTTTCGCGCGTATCGCATCCGTGATTAGAATAATTCGATGTGCTTTTTTTTGACGAAATGCAAGGTCAAGTGCTAACGGATGACTATGAATTAAATCAGCAATCAGTTCAACCGTCAACTTATCTTCTAACAAAGAGGCTCCAACTACACCTGGTTCTCTATGATGAAAAGGACTCATTTGATTGTATAAATGTGTGACATGGCGAGCACCCGATTCAACCGCTTTGCTGACCAATTCAGCTGTTGCATCCGAATGTCCAATTGAGGCAATTACCCCAGTTTCCTTTAGTTCTTCGATAAACGCTAGTCCATCCTCTGTTTCAGGAGCAATGGTTACAAGTTTAATACGGTTTCCACTTTGTTTTTTCCATTTCTCAAAAAGAGAAATAGAGGGTTTCCTAATATGTTCGAGCGGCTGCGCGCCGGCTCGGTCAGGCGAAATGAAAGGACCTTCCAAGTGAACGCCTAACATTTCTGCTTGATTGTCTTGCGCTTGAAACAGACTGGCATTCATCAAGGCTTGTGAAATCGCGCTATCTGACTGTGTCATTGTTGTTGCCAAAAAACTAGTAGTTCCTTCGCTAGGAAGTGCACTTGCCAATCCATCTAGAGCTTGCGGTGTTGCGTCCATCGTATCGAAACCTGCCGCTCCATGAATATGAACGTCAATAAATCCAGGTACAATCATCCACTTTTTTCCGTCACCATTAATTTGAATATCTGCCACTCTATCTATAGAAGTCGAAACTTCTTTAATTTTTCCATTTTCTATATAAACGTCCCCAACGAAACTGTCTTTGGTTGAATCGGCAATTGTGAAATTTGAAATAACCATTGTTTTGCTCATAAATTGTCACTCCTTAACGATGAAAAAAACCTTATCAATCTAAACAGCTTACCCTAATGTTCTTAATTATTTAATGTTCAATATGCCTGTCTCTCCATTTTGCTGGATTCCACTTTTTAATATAGTCAATTTTTCGGTCGTCAAATTCGTGAAGATGATTGGGATAATAGTGGACGGTGCATTAGCTTCAATATAAGCCAAATCAATTTTCAATAATGCATCTCCACGTTGAATCAACTGACCAGCTTCTGCGAACAATTCAAAACCTTGTCCTTTAAGTTTCACAGTGTCCACTCCAACGTGGATTAATACTTCAACTCCCGTATCCGTTTCTAGTCCAATCGCATGTTTGGTCGGGAAAATGCTGACGATTTTTCCATCAACCGGTGAATAGACAGTATTTCCTGAGGGCACAATTCCAAACCCTTGTCCCATCATTCCTTTTGCAAACACTTCATCCGGAACTTCAGATAATGGAATGATTTCCCCGTCAATCGGCATGGCAAAATTTATTTCTAAACTTTCTTTTGCCTTCATTTGTTCTTTCGCCACATAGGGCTCATTGGTTTTATGCGGTACAGGATTACCGTTCATCATTCGTTTTTTCATTGCTTCCGCTAGAAATTCAACAGATGTTCCGATCACGACTTGGATATTTGTTTTGTTGATTTTCATCAATCCCATTGCACCATGTCGTTTGAGTTGTTTTTCATTCACAAGCTCTGCGTCTTTTACTTGAAGACGAAGGCGTGTCGTGCAATAATCAATCGTTTGAATATTGTCAGTTCCACCAAGTGCAATAATCGAATGGTACGCTTTGTTGTCTAATACATTATCACCATAATTAACCGTACCGTCTTCAATTTCATCATCTTCTTCACGTCCAGGCGTCTTCAAATCGAGTTTTACAATCAAGAAGTAGAAAACGACAAAGTAGATAACCCCCATCAAGAGCCCGATGACCAGCAACATCAAAGGATTTTGGGCAAGCCCGTAATTTAATACAAAGTCGATGGCACCTGCAGAAAATCCGAATCCATGCCGTATGTCCAATGCAAAAGCGATCATCATCGCAATACCTGTCAACATAGCGTGAACTACATATAAAAGAGGCGAAAGGAACATGAACGAGAATTCGATTGGTTCGGTAATTCCTGTCAGAAACGCCGTAAAGGCAATACTGACAAACATACCACCAACAATGGCTTTATTCTCTTTTTTAGCTGCCATATACATAGCTAGACAAGCGGCTGGAAGACCAAACATCATTATTGGGAAAAACCCAGCGAGGAACGGACCTGCTGTTTTATCTCCACTTAAAAAGCGATTGATTTCTCCGCGAACCACTTCTCCGTTTGCGTTCGTAAATGTTCCGAAATCAAACCATACAACTGTGTTAATTACGTGGTGCAATCCCACAGGTATCAATAAGCGATTCAAGAAGCCGTAAGCGCCAACTCCAAGCATCCCAGCATTCAATACCCATTCACCAGCAGCGTCAATTCCCTGCTGAACGGGCGGCCATAAAAATCCGAGCAATCCGGCCAAAATCGTCATCGCTACCGCTGTGATAATGGGTACGAATCGTCTTCCTCCAAAAAAGGCAAGAAAATCGGGCAATTTCACATTATAGAATTTGTTATAGAGAAGTCCTGCGACTACACCTGAAATAATACCTGCGAAAACGCCCATGTTAATTGTTTCGTTAATCACGACAATCGCTTCAGTTAATACGAGGTAAGCGACTGCTCCCGCTAATGCAGCACCACCACCTCCATCATAGGCAAGTCCCATCGCAATCCCAATAGCAAATATAAGTGCAAGATTATCAATAATCCCACTACCTGCAGCCGCGAGGAACGGAATTCCAAGCATATCTTCTTGACCAAAACGCAAAAGTAATGCTGCCGCTGGAAGTGTAGCGATTGGAAACATCAATGACTTCCCGATTTTCTGTAGAAAATTAAACATACTCATTTCACTCCTTTTTATATTCTTAATTTTCACTATATATAATAAAGGTATAGTTGTCTATACCAATTTGAGGTTTTTATAAATTAAATGAAAGCCCTTTCAATTATATTGAACAGGATGATTCTGTGTCAGGATGTCATATGCAATCCACATGATTGAAAGTTTCCAATGCACCTACTAGAATTTCCGGTTCGCTTTGGACTGCATACCCACTTCATCAAAACCTAGAGAATTAAAGAATTGTGATGTGACGTCTTCACATAGATAAAGAGTGTAGTCAGCTATTCTCTAGCAGTATGATTCTTTCCAATGCAGAGACACAATTCCCCTTCCAATTGTGCTCGCATCAAAACTGAACTCTCGTGATGCTTTTTTAAAGAAAGAACGTGCCAAACCCAAGTGCTAAATGGACGCTAATTTTCACTATATTGTATCCAGATAATTTAAATTGGATACAATATATTTCTATTTACTATTGAAATCGCATTATATTGCTGATATATTATGTATATTGTATCCAATCCGAAAGGGGTCGATCGTATATTGGATAATAGCGGAGATAAGTCAACCATTGTTACCTATGTAACTAAAAGTCTCAGAACAGCCATTTTGAATGGGACGTTGAAAAAAGGAGACCGTCTGATTCAGGAGGAATGGGCTGAACGATTGGACGTAAGTCGCATGCCTATTCGAGAAGCGCTCACACAACTTCAGATGGAAGGTTTAGTGGAGATGGTCCCGCATAAAGGCGCAATCGTTACACCGATTACACGAGATAATATAGAAGAAATTTACCATACTCGCTCTTTATTAGAAGGCTTGGCAGTCGAAAAATCGCTTCCATTTTTAACACAAGAGAATAAAAATCAATTACTTTTGATATTAATAGAAATGGAAGAGCTTCAGTTATGTGATGAAACAAATGATAAATATATACGTCTGAACGCATCTTTTCATGAAACGCTGCGTAAAGGTTGTCCATGGCCGAGAGTTCAAAAAATGGTAGAAACACTTGGCATCTCGCCTATTGCGCCAAATTTACTCATTGATTATTATCCCGAAACACAGCGGGAACACCGGATGATTTATGAAGCGGCTTTGCGTGGGGATCCTAGTGAGCTTAGGGCAGCCGTGGAATATCATATTTTGAGGACAAAGAATAATTTAATTAATTATATGGATTTATTAAGTGAAAAAAATACAGACTAAATAGGAGTGATTCAATCGTGTATGATTTTGCGGTTATTGGTGGAGGAATAGTAGGTTTATCAACGGGAATGGCACTTTATAAACGGTTTCCTAATGCAAAAGTAGTCATTATTGAAAAGGAGTCTGTTGTTGCGGACCACCAAACAGGGCATAACAGTGGTGTTATTCATTCTGGTATTTATTATAAACCAGGCAGTTACAAAGCTCGTTTTGCACGTCAAGGAAGCAAGTCGATGACCGAATTCTGTCAAACACACGGGATTAATCATGATATTTGTGGAAAAGTTATTGTCGCAACCAAGCAAGAAGAGTTAGTGCTTCTCGATAATTTATATACAAGAGGACTCCAAAATGATCTAGTTATCCAAAAAATTGGCGCGGCTGAATTAAAGGAAATCGAACCACATGTTAACGGTCTTGGTGCAATTCGTGTTGCACAAGCTGGTATTGTAAATTATCGTGAGGTAAGTGAAAAATTTGCCGATATTATTTTGGAGCATGGTGGGGAAATTCAGTTAAATACAAAAGTAGAAAAAATTCACGAAGAATCCGATCAAGTTATAATTGAGACAAGCAAAGGTATCTTGAAAGCGCGTATGGTCATTAACTGTGCCGGTCTTCACAGTGACCGAATAGCTACTGCAGCGGGTTATAAAACTGACATGAAGATCGTTCCGTTCCGAGGAGAGTATTTTAAATTGAAACCGGAAAAACGATATCTTGTTAAACATTTAATTTACCCAGTACCAAATCCGAATTTCCCATTTTTAGGGGTCCATTTCACACGCATGATCAGCGGAGAAATAGATGCAGGACCAAATGCTGTGCTAAGTTTTAAACGTGAAGGGTATAAAAAGACTGATTTCAATGCAAAAGATCTAATGGAAGTATTAGGTTATCCTGGCTTTTGGAAATTGGCGAGCAAATTTATGAAAGAGGGAATGGATGAATACGTCCGTTCTTTTAGCAAAAAACAATTTACGAAAAGCCTTCAGGAATTAATCCCTGAAATTCAGGAAGATGATTTAATTCCAGCACCTGCAGGCGTTCGTGCGCAGGGATTAAAGAGCGATGGGAATTTGGTAGATGACTTTTACATCGTCATGGGAAAACGGACCATACATGTTTGTAATGCTCCCTCCCCCGCTGCCACCGCTTCTATTGAAATTGGTAAAGAAGTTGTTAGCCGTATACCAGTGCAAATACACTTATTAGAAATGGCTTTAGTTTAAATAACTGTATTTCTAGCAAAACATCACATTATTTTTTGAATATTAAAAATCAATTGACAATCAATCTATGAACATGATAGAATAAATTTAATCCAATGTTATGAATATTTTCATCTTTGAAAACTTGATTTTCAAACTCGTGAACAGTTTATACGTAATTGGAATTGTCAATCGTAAATATTAAATTGAACTGCTTATTCGCTGTGACTCTATTACATAGAGCTGTGAAGTGAATATAAGCCAGTTGTACAGGTACATCCTAATTTTATTAGGGAACCTGTATAGCTGGCTTTTTTAATTTCCTATTTACCTGATTCATCTATTTACTAAAAAACCAGGAGGAATTACCCATGAGTGTTGTAAAGGCGAAAGAATTCAAGTTTGAAAAGAAAACAGAAACATATGAAGTAAAAGTTCATCCACAATCAGATCGTTTGTATCACATTGAAATTTCAAAAAAGGCGATTGCGAATTTCCTTGAAGTAGTAAAGCAGGACAATCAATCTGTTCAACATTTAGAGTACACACCTTACGCGCATCATATTGTGGCTTCTTATTTATTGGATCAAGTAGGAGAAGAGTTTGGTGAACTTCTTAAAAGCATTGTTCATGATCGAGAATCAGGTGGATTTACACTTGGCTTAGAAGGTGTTACTAAAGATACAGACGAATATGTTATTTTCTCAACAGCCATTTCTTACTTGGTAGGTATTCCAAACCATGATTCTATGTCAGGTAAATATTATGCACGCTTTAGCGTAAAAGATACAGATGGCAGTGACTCTTATCTTCGTCAAGCCTATCGCTTATTCACACTGCATACGGATGGTACGTTTGTAGATGAGCCTACAGATTGGTTACTTATGATGAAGATGATTGAAGAAAATGCTCGCGGCGGGGAATCACGTTTATTACACCTTGATGACTGGAAAGAGCTTGATAAATATGTAAACCATCCATTATCAAACCATAAATTCACATATAAAGCACCAAAAAGTAAAAATGTTGATCAAGAAATTGATCGTTTAACATTCTTCGATCACGAAGGCAAACCTGGTATTTGTTATATCGATCAGTTTGTTTATCCTGAGTCTATTGAGCAAGCCAAATATCTTCGTGACCTTTCGCAATCAATGGAAAATGATGAAAATGTAGTAGAGTTGGGACTTGCTATAGGAGATCTTGTTGTCCTTAATAATATTTTCTGGCTTCACGGGCGCGCTGCTTTTGAAAAAGATGCTAACTTGAATCGCGAGTTACTTCGTCAGCGTGGACGTTTTAACAAATAACTTCTACTAACCCTATATACAAAAGAACTCACAAGCGCAAGTCGCCTGTGGGTTCTTTTAGATTAGATTTATTTTTCTACAGAGTATGGAATAAGGTTCCCTTTAAAGAAAGAAAGTTCAAACTCAACTAACTACATACATCATGGTTTTCGTCTCGCTTTGGACGGCATACCTGCTGCATCATAACCTAGGGAGTAATAAGAATGGTGATGTGACGTTGTCACATCACCATTCTTATTTTTTAAAGGCAATCTTGCGTCGGGTGTGCGTCCTTCGCTCCCCTTCAACCTCAACGTGCATAGGTCTTTGATTTTGGTTTACTAGGGAATGGACACTTACTGCATAGAAAGGAAGCGGCCGAAGATGCAATTTCGGCCGCTTGTTGCTAACTTTAAAGTTTCGTTCTGCGTTAGTTGAAAGAAGGGTTCACTCACTACACAGGTTGCAAATTTCTTTCTTTAAACTTATTGAAAGAAAGAAAATATAAACGATTGAAACACCAATGTATGTGAAGAATTTATTACTGATTATTACTGCACGATCCTACTAACTGATTAACCTCATCTTATAAGGTCGACTCTTACTTTTAAATTGCGCTGATTCTACTATCAGCTTGTTAAATAAATTGTATAGCATTTGAGCCTGACGCAGAGATTACTATAATTTAGAATTGCACTTTCAATTCCAGCGTATTGTCATCTAGATGTTTGATGCCTACCGATATGCGAACAAGTTGTTTGGTTATCCCCAGGGACTCGCACACTTCTTGTGGTAAAACGCAATGAGATGTAGTCATTGGATGGGAAGTCCCGTTTAGCACACCCACAGAAAAACAGCGAAGAAAATTGATTCTCCGCTGCCTAGTCAAATTACTAACTTTATGCTGTCGAAACTGAATATCGTTTCCAATGAAGAGCTTGCATAATCACTAAGCTGACTATTAATGTTAAACCAATTACATCTGTTACTCCAGTTGGAATGATTAGTGTCAGTGCGCTGACTGCAGCAATTAAACGGAAAAATAAATTTACATCAGTGAAGAGATAACCTTCCAACGCAACTCCCAGAGCAAGGATACCAAGAGTTGTTGTAAATGTAACCCATACGACTTCTCCAAAGGATGCATTTTGTAATAATAATTCAGGAGCATAGACAAAAACATATGGAACAAGAATACCCGCGGCCGCAAGCTTAAGTGAAATGAATCCGGTTTTGTTCGGATCCCCACCTGCTATTCCAGCTCCTGCAAATGCAGCGAGTGCCACTGGAGGTGTTAAATTAGCGAAAATACCGAAGTAAAAGACAAACATATGTGAAACAAATGGATCAATTCCAAAGCTCAATAAAGCCGGAGCGGCCATTGAGGATGTAATAATATAAGTTGGAATCGACGGGAGACCCATCCCTAGAATAATGGAAGCGATCATTGTAAAGAACAGTGTTAAAATAAGCATGTCATTTCCTAGAATTAGAATAGCCGAAGTCATCTTTAGACCAAACCCTGTAAGAGATGCTACACCAACTATTATTCCGACCATTGCACAAGCCATCGCTACCCCGAGTGCATTACGGGTACCTTCCTCAAGAGCTTGAAGTATATTTTTAAAGTTCAATCGTGTAGTTGCTCTAAACATTGCAATAACAACTGTAGAAATAATGGCCCAAGAAGCGGCGTAAATTGGTGTGAATCCACCAAATAGCATGTAAATTAATATAACAAGAGGAATGATTAAATGCCCTCTCTCTTTCATGACTACTTTCATTTGCGGAAGTTCCTCGCGGGACACTCCCTGTAAACCAAGTTTCTTAGCTCTCAAATGGACAACAAAGATTACACCAAGGTAATACAACACACCTGGGATAATGGCAGCAAGTGCAATCTCAGAATATGCCATTCCTAATGTCTCTGCCATAATGAAAGCAGTCGCCCCCATAACCGGAGGAAGAATCTGTCCACCGACAGAAGCTGCTGCTTCAACAGCACCAGAAAAGTTTTTAGAATAACCGGTTCTCTTCATGAGAGGGATTGTGAATGCTCCAGTTGTTACAACGTTTGCAATGGCGGATCCATTGATTGATCCAAGAAATCCACTAGAAATTACACCTACTTTTGCAGGTCCTCCAGAAGTATGACCTGCAATCGCCATCGCCGAATCATTGAATAACTGACCCATACCAGTTCGATTTAGGAATGCTCCAAATAAAACGAATAAGAAAATATAGGTTGCAGACACTCCAATTGCTGTTCCATATATCCCTTCAGTCGTTAAATACATATACGTTAAAATGTCCACGATTGAATAACCTCGATGAGCAATAACGGTAGGAAGATAAGGTCCGAAAAGAGCATATAATAAGAACAGAGAACTCATTACAGTCAACCCCAAACCGACAACACGACGACCGCCTTCCAATACAAGCATGACAACTAAAAAGCTAAAAATAATATCCGTCTGATTAGGTAACCCCGCCCTTTGGACGATATTCATATAATCAACAAAAATATAGACGATCGTTGCAATAGACAACACGGCTAGCAAAAAGTCAATAACTGTTGCATGTTGCTGCGGTGCTTTTTTACGGGATGGAAATAACAGAAATACAAGCGCTAAAATTACGCCAGTGTGAACTGATCGATGTTGCAATGTAACTAATGGTCCTGTAAAAGAAGTAATAAGATGAAAAAGTGCCAAACCAACTGATAACACGGAAACTAATCGAATCATCCACATAACATTTAAATTTCTAAAGCGTGACTCCGAATCGAACTTCTCCAGTATCTTCTGACTGTCTACTTCTACTGTTGTGTCTGATGGTTCACCTAAAGATTCTTTTTTCATCAAGTTTTACCTCCTCTAAATTTCAAGTAAATCCATTCATATAATACAAGAGAGTTGTAATGGATTTGGACAATCTGATAATCAGGTACAAAATCGCTTAATAAATATTTTTTTCCAGCAGCTTTAATATAATAGTAGGAATTAGGTACATAGAAGAGAGAATAATAAGGGATGGTCCGTTCTATTTCTGTCAAACGTAAATACCCATTAGGAAGTAGCTCAACTACTCCATCCGTATCTGGAGTGCCAGCCCCGTAAGACTTAAATGTTGTGGATTCTAGTACAAAATCTCCGCTATTTACTACTCGATAAGTCTCCTCCCAAGGAGTTAATTGAACGGAATGACGCCAACCGATAGTAATTTTTTTATCTGTAGCAGGTATAAAATGTAACGGCATACCTTCCACGTCTGTTAATAAAAAAACAGATTGAATCGGAATGTGCAAGATTCCGATTACAATCAAGAATAGTAATAAAGTTGAAATTAGTTTTGTTTTCATACTAAAACTTTATTCCGTAATCCCTTCTTCATCGAAAAATTTCTTAGCTCCTGGATGAAGTGGCGCGGGAAGATTTTCTAAAGCCGTTTTTATATCAATTTCTTTACCTGCGTTATGACTGTTTTGTAGTTGCGAAATATTTTCATATAACGCCTTTGTCATTGCATACACCACTTCGTCAGACACATCTTTATGTGTCATAAGGATGTTATTTACACCCACTGTTTGTATATCTTCTTCCATTCCATCATAAGTATCTTTAGGAATGGTAGTAGGGAAGAATGTTGGATATTTTTTTTGTATTTCTAAAATCTTTTCTTCATCAATCTCTACAATAGCAATTTCTTTGCTAGTGCCGAGTTCTAAAATTCCGGCGTTTGGAAATCCAGAGGAAATGACGACTGCGTCAATATTCCCGTTCTTCATTCCTTCAACACCTTCTGCAAATGAAAGATAATCTTCTTTAATATCGTCATAAGTCATATCGTAAGCAGCAAGAACACGTTTAGCACTTATTTCTGTCCCAGATGCAGGTGCCCCAACAGCGACTTTTTTTCCTTTTAAGTCTTCGATTGTTTTAATACCGGAATCTTTAGTTGCAACGATTTGCAGATAGTTCGTATAGAGAGATGCAATTGATCGAATATTTTCTTGCGCTCCTTGTTCTTCAAAGCTATCGATTCCCTCATAAGCGTCAGCTGCAGTATCCCCCATCAAAAATCCCATTTCCGCTTTTCCAAGATTTAACGTTATAGCATTAACTGCAGATGCAGCGGTCGATTGACTGTTGGATTTAGCTCCCATATCTTGATACATTTTAGCTAATGTTGCCCCTAGTGGAAAATATACCCCTGAAGATCCCCCTGTAAGAATCGTGAGAAATTCACCATCAAGTGCTTCTGCATAATCTTTTTCACCAGCATTGGAATCGGCACTTGTTTTTACAGTCTCACCGTCTTTAGTATTGCAGCCTGCAAGTATTAAAATAAATGACATGATCATGCTCAAGAATAGTAATGATTTTTTCAAAATATAATTCCCCCTAAGTTTGATAGTTGTTTTCTTCAATTTCATTCCTTTAGTAGTAACAAGATTCATAATCCATTTAAAAGCGTTTACATGTTTCGGCTAAATCACTACTTCCCGCCTTTCTTTTAGTAATACAAAAAAACCAGTTCAAAAAGACTACAGTTTCTCTGTAAGTCTTAATAAACTGGCTTCTATCTGCGATGAAATATCCCGAAAAGGATTTTCGACAGACTAGGCAGTATCGGATTGGCTAATCATTTAATGCTGACCATGTATACTGAAAGTTTAGCGTTTGTTAATAATTAGTTAATTCTCATTCTACTACAATTAAATTAAAATAGTAAACTTATTTTTAATATTCAGTATTATTTAATTCTTCCTCATACTTAGAATTCACAAGTTTTGTGTAAATGTTAAAATTCTTTTATTTTTTAATAGCAAAAAGCGTCCCTATGTCAGTTCAAATTTAGAACATTTGACTGTGACACAGTGACGCCTTCAATTTCTTATTGCCTATAATTTAGCCTGTTCAATGGCACTTTCAAATTCTTCAGTAATGTCATCTAGATGTTCAATGCCTACCGATATGCGAACAAGTTGTTTGGTTATCCCCAGGGACTCGCACACTTCTTGAGGTAAAGCGCGATGTGATGTAGTCAATGGATGTGAAACCGTCGTTTCTACTCCGGCTAATGTTGGAACAATTTTCACCCATGATAGAGCTTTGAAAAACTGATTAACATCTATATTTTTATGCAATGCTATGGAAACCATTGCTCCAAAACCTTCAGATTCCTTTTCAAATGGGTAATAAACTTTTTCTACATGTTTATTCAAACTAAGTGCTTCTGCCAATCCCTTTGCATTGAAAGATTGAGCCTTCATTCTTAATGCAAGTGTTTTTAATCCACGGCTTGTAAGCCACGCTTCAAATGGACTTACATTCGCTCCAAAATTAACAACTTTAGACTGAGCCTTCGCTATTAAGTCTTGTTTTCCGACAAGTACCCCTGCAGTAATATCGCTATGCCCGCCAATGTACTTGGTTGCACTATGAACGACTAAGTCAACGCCTAGTAAATACGGTTTGCAATGATAAGGCGTAGCAAACGTGTTGTCAACTAGTGTAAAGAGGTTATGCTTTTTTGCGAATTTAACAATCCCATCAAGATCTTCAACTCTAAGCAGTGGATTTGTAATCGACTCTGTATATAAAAGCTTTGTATTCTCTTGAATCGCGTTCTCCATTTCTTGAGGATTTGAAAAAGATACAAACGTAGTCGAAATTCCGAGATCGTTCAGTTCTTCTTTTAGAAGATGATAGCTTCCCCCATATAAATCGTCCGCTGCCAAGACATGGTCACCGGTTTTTGCTACACAAAGGATTCCTGCTAGAATAGCTGACATTCCTGACGAGGATGCTACTCCTGCAGGTGCACCTTCAAGAGCGGCAACCGCCAATGCTAATTCATCGGTGTTTGGATTACTTACTCGTGAATATAAATAGTTCCCTTCTCCTTGGTAAAATCCTTCTAGTTCATCCAAATCATCAAAAGCAAATGCGGAAGTTTGATAAATAGGTGATACCTTACTTTTTATATGACCTTTTTGTTTCTTTACACTATGTAATACTTTAGTTTCGAATTTTTTTGTCATTGCTAGCACTCTCCAATTTTAAATAGTTTTTCACAAAAAGAAAAACCTCTTCATATAAGAAGAGGTCTCGTTATTGGGTCCTCCTCTTATCTATCAAACTGACGTTTGCAGGATGTAGCACCAATGCAAGATCAACTTGCAGGTTGCTGGGTTTCATAGGGCCTGTCCCTCCACCACTCTTAATAAGAGTAATTATGTAGTTTTTTGTTTTTATTATTCAGATTAGTATATCAATTTCGCTATATTTCGTCAATCATTTCAGAAGTTTCGCTAGAATAGAAGTTCTCTGCACCATGTTGAAATAGATCACACTACACATCACTGAAAGAGTAGTTTTCCGGTTCTTTTTGGACGGCAAATTTACTGCATCATAACCTAGAGAATAATAAGAATGGTTTGCACACTACACAGTTTGCAAAATCCTGTCTCGAAGCTTTTAAGAAAGAAAATATTAAAGGATGGAAGACCGAACTCTCGTGGACTCATAATTTTTTTCATCCCAGGGAGACAAGTGAACTTATAAAATTTTACTATTACAACGTGAATCAAGATTTTTACAACGTGGAGGCCAATTTTTACAACGTCACCTTCTATAATTACAACGTGAGAGCCATTAATTACAACTGAGCCATCGCTCGGCACTAGTACAAACTCTTTTTGATAGTGCGAGACACATAATCGTGTGTTTCCGAGATGAACTTAGCAGAAATCGGCCGAAACTAAGCTAGTCAAAGGTTATTGGCAGTTCAGTTAGCGATTAACGTGATACTCCTTCGTGTTTTATTCTCTGCATCTATAAAACAAGCCCATACTATGCATTGTTGGCAGATTTTCCAACAAAAATAAACCACAGGAGGCTGAGGCCCAATGTCAT
>NZ_AMGD01000054.1:0-61684 GCF_000297555.1 Paenisporosarcina sp. TG-14 | reverse complement strand
TGAGTTGACAATTTACATTTTATAACAAGACCATATTATCTACGCTTCATGTTTACCCATACAATGCTCACATTCATATAAATAAGATTCATGTTGCTCTTTAATTTCACTTCCGCATTCTCGACATTCTTTTTCCGGTAAGTTACGGTAAAATTCCAAAGTTTTCATTTTTATTACCCCCATTTATTTTTTTATTAAATTCATTGTACTATAACAGATTTTAAAAATCAATACTGTTATAAAATAAAATTTATATACTTTGTCAACAGATACTTTCACATACAAAAAAGTTGATAAATTTAGGGTTGTAATTATGACTCAAAACTTTTTTTAAAAGATAAAGGTTAACCACATAAAAGCATCGTAACAGGTTACGATGCTCGCATTTAGAATACGACATGACGTTCATACAGGAGTTATTTGATTTTTAATATTAGAAAAAGCACCCAAAAAACACCTCATGGTCTTCATCCCCTATCGTCGCTTGAATGAAATCAATGCAGAATTGTATAGGCTTCTTATACCTCTCGGATTTCCTTTTTAATTCGAACGATTTCTATTTATTTAATTTCATGATTTATTGCTCCTTTTGTATTGTTCGCCAGACGGTAAATATCCCAAAAGCAAAATACAATAATAAAAGGCATCCGTCGCTACCTTCCATTTAACTCATTGATTATGCAACCACTCTTTCCGGTTAAACCCCAAGATGAATAACACTTTTTGAGATAGTTCGTTCCAAATCAGCAACTTGAATAAACATAAATAGCCACTCCCTTTAGCTTTCGCATGAGAGAGTGACCCTTTTATGATATGAAATTAAATAGTTGGAATTCTCTAGTTTTCAACACTGGGTACTTTTTAAAAGATATGTTCCATTTGATCTTTATTATTTACTTGAAATTGTAGATATATATTTTCTAACTACTTCATAAACATATTCTTGATTTGCTGCTGCTGTATTTGGGTTGTATTTACCACCATTCACTTTATTATTAGATAGTACTCTAATACCCAGGAATGCTACATCATAAGCTTTGGCAATTTGTGCTCCTGCCGCACCTTCCATTTCTTCTACAGAGGTACCATATTTAGTATGGAACCAATTAATTCTATCCACTTCATTATTCCAAACGTCTGCAGAACCTATAGTACCCTCGACAATCTTACCCTTAGTGTATTTGTCTTTAACTGCATTGGCAGCTGCCAGTAACTCCTTATCACCCTCGTAGAAACGAGCTTTTTCAGCATTAGGATCTTCTCCTGCACTTCCTTCAGAAGCCATCAAATCCATAGGTTTCCATGTAGTTGGATCAATTCCTTCGTTCTCTCCCTTATCTCCTGTTTTTAAAGCACCCAGGTTTGTCGTTCTTTTTCCTAAAACAATATCAAATACGTTTAAATCTGTATCATGTCCGCCTGATGTTCCTTGGTTGATTATTGCTATAGGGTTATATCTTTCAATAGACACTGCTGTTGCAGCTGCTGTATTTTCCATTCCTTTGCCCGTTTTAGTAACTATTACGGGATAATTGTCTAAAGTTCCTATGTAAAATACAAAATCTCCTGATTTTTCTTCTTTAACATTCTCTAAGCCTTTGCGCAAATTCTTCAGCTTCTATAGGCATTGGACCTTGAACTATAATAGGCCTTTTAGTATTTTCTTTTACAGGTTCAGACTGTGAAGAAGAATTACATCCTGCAAATACCGATATTGACAGTACAGTAATAATTGCTAATGAAGCGAATTTTTTAAAGACTTTGTTTTTCATAAATAACACTCCTTAGTATAATCTGTTGGTTTATTGATGCTACACATTCTGTTGCTTCTTACTTTATAACCAGTTGCTCTCTTTCCCTTTTCCTCATTATTGTTTAATATACTCGTAGTTGAAGCTAATGCTAAATGATAAAATATTTCGGCTAAACAGCCAAACACGTTAACTCGTAGTCTAGTTAATGGCAAACAATTCATATTACCGAGTAAGAATAATAATATTTACAATAATTACTTTGATAATATAGCAAACTTATAATAGATAATTAATTAAAAATCGAATATTAATTAAAATATATTATATAATGTTCGCTTTTAAGATAAATAACAGTAATTAATCTATCGATTACCTCATTTACGTTCGGTTATATAGTAATTTAGTGCTATTCAATAAAATAATTTTATTAACCGTCATCGACTTTGTTAGGATAATTTGCTCTTCTCATTTGTACTCTATTGAAAATCCGCTTTCCATACTATCCACTTTCCCTTAAGTTAATCTATAAATGTTGTACAGCCAAAAGTAATAGCGCCTTCATGTGAAGCATAAATAAGTCAGTTCATTTTTTCATTAAACAAAAATCCATCTCCTGGTAGGCATTTATTCTGATTTCTCATATATTCAATTCAGTAACAATGCATAGGTTATTGACATAGCATTTCAGCGAAAATGCAAAAAATCGATTCTCCTTAATTTGAATGAGAGTCGATTTTTTGTTATCTAACACATCGGTCAGAACATAATTATTTAAAGTGTTTTAAAGCCTCACGTTTGCTTAAAGGTTTTAACTCATGTGATGTTACAAACTGTTGTACAAATGCTGCATTCGTTTTTGCATATTCTCTTAACACCCAACCAATTGCCTTTTGGATGAAGAATTCATTTGAATTCGTGTGTTTTAAAATAATTTCGATTAACATTTTTTCATTTGTGGCATCTTTATATTTTAACTGATGCAAAATTGCTGCACGATTTAACCACATATTTTAAGAGTTTGACCACTTTAGCATGACTTGCTCTCCGCTCTGACGGTCTTTTTTGAAGATATGTCCAACAATCGTCGGTGCGATGGAATCAACGCTATCCCACCACGATTTTACGACTATCAACTTCTCAATAAACACTAAATCATTAATGTTTAGGAATTCAATTTTTTTATTGAGTAAAGCAATCGCCGCGTATTGGTATTCGCGCTCTCGCAGTTGATAAATCTCCCATACCTCTTCAAGTAATTCAGGTTTCTCAGGTATTTCATGTTCAGAAAAAAATGTCTTTAGTATTTCCTTTCGTTCCGGGCTTTTAATCCCTAAAAACGGAAAATGATACTTTTTCATGGGTTCAGCTAGTTGTTCATTTCGATAATTTTCAAACATTTGAGTATATGTATGAAGACTCCATTGTTTTTTCACCTTAGAACACCTTCCATTAACTATTAATAACTCCCCATAAAAAAAGAAGATAGACTAGCTACCTTCTTTTTTGGGGTTAATCTTCATAAAAATTCAATGATATCGAATGCGAGGTTAAAAATAAAAACCGTATGAATCACCACAAACCACATTGCCTGTTTATTGAGCTTTTTCATCATGATTTGATCCACCTCAAACACTCCTTTTCAACAATTATACTACTCGAATTTTGAATTAGCAAAATATTTTTACAATTCTTTTTTAACATGATAAGAGGCAAGACTTCCTTAGTTATTTTAAGTTGTTTCTCATAATAAATGAATTTTCAGAAATTATAAATACAATTGATTATCCTAAAGAATTTTAACAATGTGGTTTGAACCTGATTAATTTAGGTTATCTATTAAGTAGGCAAGAAATAAACAATTATCGAACAGGAGATGACGAATATGGGATTCATTTTATATTTAATTATCGGAGGAATTATTGGTTGGTTAGCAGGTCTTATTTTAGGTAAAGACGTACCGGGCGGAATTATTGGTAACATTATTGCAGGTATTATTGGTGCTTGGATTGGCGGTATGTTGTTTAGCTTTGGACCAGTTATTGCAGATATTCAAATCATTCCAGCATTAATTGGTGCAATTATTTTAATCTTCATCGTTAGCTTAATTATGAAAGCTTTACGATAATATTGAATACGAAAAAGAGTCGTTCTAATTAGAACGACTCTTTTTTTATGGTGATGAAGCAGCAGCTTGTCCTTCTTTTTCGTGCTGTTCTTCGTATTTTTGATAATAATATAGAACTTCTTTCACATACTCATCGCTGTGATTGTACATAAATATGGCTTTTTCTATATCACCCTCAGCAGCTCCACTACTCGCTAAATAATTTGCCGCACTAAACATGGCATCTTCTAATTGATATGGATCTGCTTTTCCGTCTTGATTAGCATCTATACCATACCCTCCATATTTTGCAATAACATCTGGATTAGTTTTGTCTTCATCTGAAATTGCACCTTTACCTTTCCCTGAACAACTTGGATGCTGCCAACCAACGAATGTGCAAGGCATGAACTGCATATGTCCTTCTGCACCTACCGGCGATAGCAATGGATTCATGGTAGAGAATTTGGTTTCAATACGGTGATGTGCAGCTAGTAATGTCCATGGAATTTCATATTTTTTTGCAGCTTCTTTATAGATAGGTATATATTCTTCTGGAATGTCCATATCCAGCAGCTTTTTAGGTGTATCTTTTAAAGATTCTGTTAATGTATGAACTATAGGAAGTCTCTGAATATCGCCCCAGTAAACACTTGTTAAAACAAAAATTGTCATAGAGATTGGAACCATAAGAATGATCAATAAGCCTTTTGCTACTACGGATAATTGTTTCTTTTTTTTTCGTATTTTCATTTTGTCGCATCCTGTACCTGTTTTTTATTATTTTATCACAAATCCGATGAGTCAGTCACTTGATTTCATATAACCCCTTTGGTATGCCAAGTACTCTTTATTTAAAGAATAGATAAAGACACATGAAATTACTACGTGAAATAAAAAACTCGTATACAAAAAGAGCATCCTTTTGTACACTAATTATTTATAGGAGGCGAGAAAAATGTGGCAAGATTTTAAGGAATTTGCATTAAAAGGAAATGTTATCGATTTGGCACTTGCAGTTGTTATTGGAGCAGCTTTCGGTAAAATCATAACTTCCCTTGTAGCAGACATTATCACACCGTTAATCGGCATTTTAATGGGTGGAGTGAATTTCTCAGGTTTGGTATTTGAAGTTGGTAGCGCATCAGTAATGTATGGGAACTTTATACAATCAATCTTCGACTTTATCATTGTAGCTTTAGCTATCTTCATGGTTATTCGAATAATGGTGAAATTTCAACGCAAAAAAGAAGAATTAATTGAGGAAGGTCCAGCTATTGATGCAAAAGAAGCATTGCTTGTAGAAATTCGGGACTTATTAAAAAACCAGAAGACCTTATAGACAAAAAAAGAACGGCACTGTGCCCGTTCTTTTTAATTACCATGTTCAATTAAAGCTTTCATATCTGTAGCGATTTCTTCCTTCGGAACATCTAGATAGCCGTTATAGCTCTTTACAACAATCCCCTTTTGATCAACTAAATAATAACTTGTACCATGAATGACTTGATTTGATTTCGGGTCATCTTTCACAAGTGTTTTAAATGAATCACGCGCAAATTGTTCCATATATATAGGGTCATAACCTGTAAGTAATTCCCATTTAGATTCATCAGGTGGATTAAACTTCGCTAAAAATTCAGTCATGATTTCATGTGTATCCACTTTTGGATCTACGCTAAAAGCTACTATTTTATAATCCTCTACACCTAATTTAATTAATTCATCCTGCACCATGGTCATATTCATCGTCATCGGTGGGCATACCGTTTCACAATTAGTAAAGATAAATGTAGCCAACCACACTGTACCTTTTAACTTTTCTAAAGAAACTTCTTCGCCTCTTTGTGATTCATGTGAAAAGGAATCAACTTCCCATGCTGTTTCAGCTTTAAACTTAGATGAACTACATCCTGTTAACACGATTGCGCTCAACATGATGAGTGTAAATGCTTTTTTTAGTTTCGTCATAGGCTCTCCCCGCTTTCGCTCCTTTTATCTTAACGAATGAAATTTCCTAATACAAGGTGGCACACCCTTATGATTCTAACGAATTTGTGTCTACCAATTTTTCTAAAAAAACATTTATGAACAACGTAATAACTACTTCTTCTATTAATGTTATGGCTTTTTCCATACTTTTTCTCCTCCAAACTTAGAGAGAAATCAAAGAAATGATACATTAGACGTGTTTTTTGATGAAGAACCTTTTATAATAGAAGGATAGTGTATAAGAGGTGAGTATGTTGGATGGTTGGTTTTTATGGTTTATTGTATTTTGGGTCTTTGTAATGGGCGGGCTATTTGCCATTGGTGGCTATTTTATGTTCCGCAAGTTTTTAAAAGTGTTACCGAAAGACGATGGGAAATCGATGCTCGATTGGGAAGAATATTATGTAAATGAATCTCTTCATTTATGGGGAGATCAAGCAAAAGCATTATTGAACGAACTCGTAACTCCTGTTCCTGACTTGTTTCGCCCAGTTGCTAAACAAAAAATAGCAGGTAAAGTTGCTAAAATCGCATTAGAAGAACATGCAAAATCTATTGAGAACGATCATATTATTCGTGGCTATATTCAAGCAACCCCGAAGCGAGATCACAAATTTTTACGTAAAAAGTTAAAATCGATGGAAATTGATATGACGCCTTACGAACATTTATTTTAAAACTGAAAAGTGATGAAGCCAGACCATAAGAAAAAGCCGACCTATGAAGTAAAGGTCGGCTTTTGTTTGGAATTAGTCACAATCGTTTTTTCTAATTTTTTATATTGAACAAACATAGCAATACGCCATGGCACAATCATTCCGAAAGCGAGTATCCAAAACATACCGCTCAACTCTCCTATATGAATGGTTGAGCTTAAGATGATCTTTGCAATTAAACGTACAATCAACAATCCAACTAAAATAAAAACAAAGGCTTTTGATTGTTTCAAATAAATATCGCCATCTTTGACTTCAAATCTGGATGTCCAGATTAAGACGATTGAAAAAAAGAGTCCTACACTAAATGCTTCCACTATTTGAAGCGGAGCTACACGGAAATACTCAAATACAAACATCAAGGCACCCGTCGACATGAAAAGTGGTGGTAAAATAATTTTCTTAGCGCTAGCTGGCTTTTTTGCGGATCTCGCTCGCACTGTCATAACAAGTGTACCCATAACGATTGCTACAATTGTCGATCCAATTACTAACCACTGCGAAGGAATTTGTTCAAACATCTTATTCCTCCCACTTTTTTAATTCTTGTAGTTTTTTAATTACATCCTGTACAGGAACAAATCGAGCAAAACGAACGAATTCTTTACCTTCACGCATCAATATGACAACAGGTGCGGTGAATAAGCTGAGTTGCCCTGCTAGTTCAGGTACTTCTGCTATATTGGCAACATAAAACGGAACAGATGTATCGTTTTCAAGCACTTTAATTTGCGGGTATAAACCTTCGCACACCGAACAATTTGTCGTTTTTACAAATAACAAGAGGTGTTTCTTATGTTGAGAGATTTCTTGCCATTGCTCGTACGTTGTTATAGATTTCATCTTCAACACTCCACCTCTCCCTCATTACAGTGTACCTGTTAAAACCCTTGGAAGTCACCAAAAATCGGACTTAAAATGCGAATGATATACACCATGCCATCAAAGAACAATAAAATACCGACCGCAATCATTATAATACCGCCAATTTTAACGATTTTCGCATTATGTTTTCGAATCCAGCTAAGACGCGTAATGAATAGAGACAACACGAAGAATGGTATAGCAAATCCAAGAACATACGCCAACATATACCATACACCTGAACCTGGATTAGCCGATGCTAATACAAAAACAGATGCTAAAATAGGACCTGTGCACGGTTGCCATCCTGCAGCAAACGCCATTCCGATCAATACTGTTCCAAAATAGCCTGCTGGTCTGTTTTTAAAATGAATTTTTCGGTCTTTCATCAAAAATGCAGGAGTGAACACACCAATGACAATTAGTCCAAATATGACGATAAAAATGGCACCGACTTGGCGAATTAAATCTTGATTTTGTTGGAATAAGGTATAAAATAAACTCGTGCTAAACCCAAGAGCAATAAAGATGATTGAAAAGCCCAGTAGGAAAAATAGTGTATGAATCATTCCCCGTTTTTGCATTACACCGCGATCCGTTTTCAATTCGTCTAACGTCATGCCCGTAATATAAGAAAGAAATGCTGGATACAAAGGTAAAGTACACGGTGATATGAAGCTTAGAAAGCCTGCTCCAAATGCCAATAATAAATTGATGTCTGTCGTCATTTAGTTCGCTCCTTTATTACTCTTCTAATATCGTAACAAATTATTTGTCTAAAGACTTCATTATTGCTTGTGACATTTTTTTGTCTAAACAAAAGAGGACACAAATGTGCCCTCTTTTTTATCTTATATAGTTTCTTCCACAATTCCATTTTGCAGTAAATACATTTTGTGATAGAGACCTTTGCTTGCGAGTAACTGTTGATGATTGCCTCTTTCGACTACTTCACCTTGATGAAGAACAAGAATTAATTCAGCATCTTGAATTGTGCTTAATCGGTGCGCAATCGCTATTGTTGTTCGCCCCTGGCGCATTTTTTCTAAACTTCTTTGAATGGCAACTTCTGTTTCTGTATCAATATTTGCGGTCGCTTCATCTAGCACCAAAATTTTAGGATCTGTTGCCATCGTGCGTGCGAATGCGACGAGCTGACGTTGACCACTTGAAAATGTCGAGCCACGCTCTGTTACTTTTTGTTTATAGCCATCTGGCAACTGATTAATAAATACATCCGCTTGCACGAATTCAGCTGCAGCTCGTACTTCTTCGTCTGTCATAGCTTGATTGTGCAACCGAATATTGCTTTCTATGTTACCGAAGAATAAGAATGGGTCTTGAAGAACGAGTCCCATTGTTTCGCGTAACTCTTGTGATTTGAAATCTTTAACTGACTGTCCATCTATCAAAATATCACCTTGTTCGAATTCATAAAAACGCATCAATAAATTGATAATGGAACTTTTCCCGCTTCCCGTATGGCCGACCAGTGCTACTGTCTCCCCGGGGTTCGCAGTAAAGGAAATGTTTTTTAGGACATCCGTTTGTCCGTCATATGAAAATCTCACATTATTGAATTCAATTTTACCAGCCCCAATTTTTGCATTTGTATTGGCTTGAGTAGGCACTAGTTCCTCTTCATCTAGCAATTTGAAGACACGTGAAGCCGCAACAATGGCTTGTTGGAAGATAGATAAACGCTGCATCACTTGGTTAATTGGTTCAAAGAAACGATCAATATACGTCACAAAGGCATAAATTACACCCACTTCAATTGTATTACTGAAGGAGGTAATGCCGAAATAGCTTAATAGCATAATAAGTGCGAGCGCATACACCAAATCAATTGCGGGTCTTAGCAGCAAACTATCCATTTTAATATTGCGCTTACCTGCTTTCCAGTGTTGCTCGTTTATGTCATTAAACTCATCTTTTAAACGTGGCTCTTGACGGAATGCTTGAATCATGGACATTCCTTGTAAAGATTCCGCCAGTTTTGCATTTAATTGACTCAATCGTTCACGTAAATCTTGATAAAATACCGAGCTATAACGGCGGTATGTACGAATGATTAAAAATAGTATAGGCAATAGCAACAGTGTGACCAATGCTAATTTTGCATTTAATATAAACATGGCAATATACACACCTACAACTAAAAATGCGCTCTGTACAAAGCCAACCAGTACACTGACGAACATATCTTTAATTGCTTCTGTATCATTCGTTACGCGAGATACGATACTGCCAGCAGGCGTTTTGTCAAAATAACGCAGCCCTAGGTTTTGTACTTTGGTAAAGACATCAATGCGCATTTGCTGAATGATTTTTAGTGCAATTTCTTGAAATTTCAGCAATTGGAAATAACTAATAAAAATATTGGATATTTGTATAAATATATATGCGCTTGCCAGTCCGACAAGTGGCCCTGTTGGAAAATTTCCAACGATTAAATAATCATCGATAAACGTTTTGATTAGGATAGGTCCAACTACGTCTCCAATAACGGTAAGTCCCAGTAAGAATAAGGCGAATGCTATGACTTTTTTGTGTGGCTTCAAATATGAAATAAGTCTTTTTAATATGATGCTTTGGTCTTTGTTGGTAAGTTTCGGCTGTTGGTCCATTACGCCTCACCTCCCATTTCGACGAGCGCTTCTAGTTGTTGTAATTGATACATTTCGTAGTAACGTCCTTGTCGCTCCATAAGTTCTTCATGTGAACCTTTTTCAACAATGGTTCCTTCATGCAAAACGATGATTTGATGCGCATGTTGAATAGCACTTAATCGATGTGCCGTAATAATAGTGGTCTCATCAATACGAGACGCTTTCAATGACTCGAGTATCGCTTCTTCTGTTCGAGCATCAACAGCAGATAGTGAATCGTCTAAAATTAACAATTCCGGTTTCATCATTAATGCACGAGCAATCGCAATTCGCTGCTTTTGACCGCCTGATAAGGACACCCCTCGTTCACCAACAATCGTGTCATAACCACTTGTGAATTTTAAAATATCCTCATGAATATGTGCAAGACGAGATGCTTTATAGACATCTTCCAGTGGAGCACTGGTATTCGTAAAAGCAATGTTTCCAGCCACTGTAGTTGAAAATAAGAAGTGATCTTGTGGTACGTACCCAATAGCTGAACGTAGACGTTCTTTTTTGTAGGCATTTATTGAATAACCACCGTATGTAATAGTCCCGTCATACCCTTCAAATTCACGTAGTAACAACTTTAATATAGCGGTTTTCCCAGAACCCGTCTTTCCAACAATTCCTAAGGTTTCACCGCGTTTTAATGTGAAGTGAACATTGTTAAGTGCGTTACGCTCATCGTCTGGGAACTTAAACTCATCGATATGAACGTCTAAATCACCTTGTGCTTTTACGTCAAGTGCATGTTCCGCGTCATCAATATCGACTGGTTCAGCGAGTAGCGTCCGAATCCGGTCGTAAGAAGCTCGACCACGCTCGACAATGTTAAACAGCCATCCAAAGGCCAGCATCGGCCAGACGAGTAATCCTAAATAGGCTGTAAACGCAATTAAATCACCAATTGTCATATCTCCAGCAATAATGAATCTTGCACCAAACACAATTGATAAGAAAAATGAAACACCGACAATTGCAGAAATAGTGGGATCAAATAACGAATCAACTTTCGCTACATGAATATTCTTTTCTACCACGTCATCCGATAACTTTACAAAGTCTTGGATATCTTCTTTTTCCTGGCCAAACGTTTTGATGACCTTTATTCCCGAAATACTTTCTTGTGTCTTGTCGTTTAAGTTCGAGAATGCTTCTTGGGCAAAGTGGAAGCGATTGTGTAATTGTTTACCGTAGTAATTCGTTAAATATGCCATAATCGGCATTGGAATAAGGGCAATAAGCGTTAATTTCCAGTCTATGGTAATCGCCATTGCTGCAATGACAAAACTGCCTGTAGTCACTGAATCGACAAGCGTTAAGACACCCGCTCCCGCTGTTTGTTGAACTGCTGATAAATCATTGGTTGCATGTGCCATTAAATCCCCAACACGTCGCTTTTGATAAAAGCGCGGTGACATGCGAGTAAAGTGACGAAATAAACGCTCGCGCAATTGTCGTGCGAGCAAAATTGCTGAGCCGAAAATTAACATTCTCCAGTAATAGCGAATGGTATACATGGCAAGTGCCGCACCAGCAAGCAACAGCAACACTTTAAAAAGCGTTTCGCTCGTTAAGGTACCTAGTCGAATTTCATCGACCACGTAACCAATTATTTTAGGTGGCAGCAATTGCAATAATGCAACAACCATCAGCATGATGATACCGAAGATATACTGTTTCTTTCTCTCTTTAAAAAACCACCCTAAATCCAAAAACACTTTCACGCATGTATCCCCCGATTTCTTTTTTAGCCTTTTTTAGTTTAGCAAATGTTCGGAATTTAGTGAAGATACAAAATGTTATTCGGGTTGTGAAATAGTTTGAATATCTTGAAAAGGAATCCATATCGTCAATTCTTTTTCCGTCACTAGTTTGAATACCCTTCGATTTAAATCGATGTGATGAATTATTCCAAGAGCATCTTGAGCTCCTCGTCCTTCGTATTCTGTAAATCGTATACGAATCAGCGTACCGGCAGCCATTGATTCAGAAATCGTGTAATGCCATTCTTCTAATTGTTGTTCATCTACTTCAACAGCTTTCACGCGTCCTTCCTCTTGTTGCCACTCTCTTAACATCTTCACATGCTCCGGTAGCATCATTGCGGTCCATTTAATACGTCCACGGTCGCGTAACATATATCATTCCTCCTTTTTTATTAGGCTTTGTGTCCCCCAATTAATTTTGAGCGAGCTCGAGCGGTTCCCGCTTCTGTATAGGAAACGGCGCGTAGTAACGCCGCTGAGCCATACTTACTGCGAATTTGATCCATAGCGGAACCAAGCTTGCGTTTGCGCCACTTTTCCGCCTCGAATAGGCTGAGTTGCATAGAATGCTCAGATTCTAAATTCGATAAGGTCACAGACAAACGCCTCACAGGCCGATCATCAAAATGTTCATGTAACAATTTCACGCATATATTATAAATTTTCATCGTGTCGTTTGTAGCTTCTTCCATGGAATGACTACGATGGAACCCTCCCCCAAAAGCATTCTTGCTATACTCGACTCCGAGATGAACGGTACGACCTACTTTCCCCGCTTCGCGCGTACGTCTCGCCACGTCTTCTGTCATTTCAAGTACAACCGCCAGAATATCTTCCAGTTTGCAGTAATCACGGAATAGAACCTGTCCTTTACCGTAACTAATTTGACCTTCCACGATGGGAGCACCAAGTTCGGATAAATCAATTCCCCACGCGTGGTGATACAATTGGTTCCCCATCACGCCAAACTTCGATTCAAGTGTCGCTAACTCCGTTTTTGCCAAATCACCAACTGAAAAAATCCCCATGGCATTTAAGTTTTTTTCCATTCGAGGTCCGATGCCCCACATTTCACTAAGAGGTGATATTGGCCATAACTTAGTTGGCACATCTTCATAGGTCCACCGAGCAAATCCTGTTTTTTTTGCATCTAAATCAAGCGCTAATTTCGACATTAACATATTCGGTCCCATGCCCATCGCAGAAGGTAATTGAAACTGCTCCAGCAAATCGTCCTGAATGCGCTGAATGGTTTGCTCAATAGGTCCCCACAGCCGCTCCGTTCCTGCTAAATCGATAAAACTTTCATCCACACTGTAAACGTGAATCGATTCCTTCGGCACATACTCACTAAGCAATCGGGTAATTTCCATCGATACCCGTACAAAAAAACCCATTTTCGGTTCAATTAATCGAATGTCCGGATGATCAGGTATTTCAAATAAGCGTGTGCCTGTTTTCACACCAAATTCTTTTTTTAATGGGGGTGAAGCCGCTAAAACGATACTTCCTCGCTGTTCTAGATTCCCAATAATCGCAATCGGGGTTTTCATCACGTCAAGACCTTCATCGGCTGCCGCACAGCTAGCATAAAAGCTTCGCATATCGAGACAGATAATTTTTCGATCTGGGTATTGTTCATACATGATGCCATCCTCCTCCAAAACGAACAAATGTTCTTTCTACAAGTATACACCGAACGAACGTTCTTAATCAATGGATGGTAAATATTTTCAATTTGCTATATTTTCTATGAGGAGTCCCGATATGCTACAAAGTTAATCGCGCTTTACTAGCATTTCTACTGATAAAAAGATGTACCATTTCTAATGAACATAAATTCCTCCCCTGATTTCCCTTGCCCGAAGCCACTGGTGATAAGATATCAAAAATACCTGACTCAATTTAATCCACAACAAAAAAGTATTCGAGACTTATCGAATACTTTTATATTTATATGAGTCTTTCACCTGAAATGGACCGTGCTGCATGAATTCCGCTTGTTGCAGACCCAATCGTGCCTCCACCTGGGAAAATATGATCGCCACATACATAAAAATTCGGAAGTCCTGACCGATGAGAGATGGAATTAAATAAAGAAGACTTCAGCGTTTGAGGAAATCCACCGACATGGCCGTTTGGTCGACCCGTGAAGCGCTCCCAGCCCTTTGGTGCGCCAGTTTCAAAATGAACAATTGATTCCCGAAAATGTGGAACCACTTTTTCTATCGCTTGGAGCATGCGTTCGCTTAACTCGTCTCGGACCGCATCATACTTTTCTTTTGTGTCCCAACGATGTGCCTCTGAGTGGGTAGAAATGGTGATTGTTTGAATGCCATCAGGTGCTCGAAGGATGTCTTCAGGCTTAGAGGCTGACATGAAAAAATGTCCTCCTTCTGCAAGACCCTGTGCACTATCTAATGAAATTTGCCGAAAGGATGGGAGTGGTGATTGAAGCTTTCTCCAGTTGACAGCAATGTATAGCGTCAAAGTCGTCCATGTTGGTGTAGTAATCCCTTCACGCAAGGGTTTCATTAACTGTATGAGCAAATTAGGCGAAAGGATATTTGGCAATTGGTGAATTGGAACATTTAAAATTACGTGTGTTGCTTCATATGTATTGCCTCGATGATCGGTTGCTTGCCACATGTCATTAATCCGCTCAAGCATCGAAACTGTCCGTCGCTTTCTAAGGATGCCGCCATTTTCTACTAAGCTTTCTCCCATTCTTTCAGCAAATTGGTATACACCGCCTGGTACGTAATAAGCCCCTTCGTGATATATATCAAGTGCGACAGCTGCGAGTAGATAGGACACATCCTCACTCCCCGTTTGCATACTATCAATTAACAATCCATCAATCATCTGTCGAAACTCCTGAACATCTTGAAGCCCATGCACACGAAGGCACTTATCGAGTGTTTGATTAAAATATGGCAGTAATCGAATGTGCTTTGGTTGCAAAGAGCCAAGTAAGTAAAGCCATTCTTTCGCTGTGGTCGGAGGAAGTACTGGCAAGCGATCCATTAAAGTGCGAACAATACGAGCGGTTTGATAAATTTCGTGATAGAAGGATTTAATGCCAGCTGTAAACTGCGGGAAGTGCTGTACCATATGGTGAACATGCTGCGCTCGATCTTTATAAAAAGTGAACGTGTCATGTGGATGCACCATTTGCATGACACGCTCGAGTGGTTCTATGGAAAGAGGCTTTTGCAAAAAACGGAAAACGCGTTCGTGAATTCCACCTTCCTCAAGCCCCATGCCAAGAGTGGCCCCTACAGGAAACACATAATTATGTCGTTTGAATTTACCTGCACATCCGCCTAGTTCTGACGACGATTCAAGAAGTGTCACTTTTGCACCATGTTTAGCTAATAGAGAAGCAGCAGTTAATCCACCAATCCCCGCACCTACAACGAGTACGTTTTTGTCCATTGTCCATCCCTCCTTTACTCCATTATGCGAAATAAGAGAGGCAATACACAACTTTCAATCGGCACAGAGACCGTTAAGACACTTCGAATCTAGTTAAGTGTCTTTTATTTGTTCTTTTAATATTCCTTTTAAAGTCTGAGCGTTATTTTTTGTTAATGTTCCAAAGGTGTCTTCATCCCGATTAATCATTGCTGTTTCATTATTTGATTGAACTAAATGGAATATTTGAATGTATAAACCTATATACATATGCCAGAGCTAGACATAATTGAATTAATGGAGGCGTATTCTGATAATAATGCTTTCCACTAAGAGAAGAGGTCTAGTCATTTTACTGACCCCCCCAAAAAGTCCACTACAGCACTGTTCTCCTACCAATTTAACTTAGGAAAACAGTGCTGTTCGGGAACATAATTTTTTTATGTGGAGGTGTGTTTTTTTGAAAAAAATTTTAATTAGTTTTAGCTTTTTCTGTTTTTAGGTTTATTCTTTGTTCTAATTTACTCCCTAGAATGGCTAGATCATAAACAATTATCTAAAGAAGAAACAATAGTAGAGAATGACCTATTGGCATTTTTAAACATAATAATAGTAGAAGAATTGAGAGACATCGATGAAGTAAAAGATATAAAATACGATAATAAGTCGATTATTATTAATACCTCAATCAATAGTTTAGATACAAAAAAGCAGATTGAAATAACAGATCAGATATATTCGGAACTTAAAATAATGAATAAACAAAATGGAATTGATGAAGTAATAAATTATACAGTACTATTGAAAACTGAAAATGGAATAGTTGTTGGTGAAATAAAGTTTGGTGATTATCTCCCATATTAAGTAAAATTGAATGGTTTGACCGGATTCTGAAAATCGTCATGAAGTGAAAAAGTGCGGAAACCATGTAATTACTTATTATTGATTTTGCAGAATCGTTAATTTTCGAAACCATTCTTCATCGTGCATGGCTAGAGCTAAATCAATCAGCATATCGATATCTTGTGATTTTACATCACTAGGTAAAGGGGTTATACAATTATTTGGATAAGACTTAAAAAAACGTTTGTACAGCTTGCCAGGAGTATAATTCAATCCAAATAATTCAACAATCGAAATATCGTGATAAGCTTCTGAGATGATTCCTTTGAATTTCTGTCCATCCGTAGTGGTGACTTCCACCCATTGTTCTTTTTGAGGTAATTCAGTTTTAAATTGTGACTGGATCAATTCACCTGAAGCAAGGTCCGAGCTGTGAAATCCGTTCATATGGTCTATCATTTTTTTTTTACTGCCACAAAATACTCCACAAATTGGGCACCGTGATAATTCCATTTTCCCACTCCCTTCTACTGCAAAATAGGTTCGAACTATGCATTAAGCAAATATTCAACTTCTTTTGCATATTCGTATTATTTCCATTAATTTTTCATTGTATTCCAATTTTGTTCAATCCGACCTCCATATCCATTGTTGTTTTCAAAATTATCATCCTCGTGAATCAAGTCTTTTTATACTGTGACAAATTTAAAGTGGAATTTTGATTCTTTATATATGGAATTGAACTAGAAACATGAAGGTTTCAGCATACAAAATAAGATTCAGGAGATTATAAGATGAATGTTTCGAGTAAAAGGAGCAGAAAATAATGCATATCTTTAACAGGTCAATTAAATAGAAAATCCACCCAATCTCGAAAAATCGAGATTGGGTGGATTTGGTAAACTAAGTGTACTTTTTCAGTGGCCTACCTGTAGTAGCGGCTGGTTTTTTAATCTTAACTTCATTTTAGTTGATTAATAAATGGGCCATAGTCACGACGGGTATGTTGTACCGATAACCATTTTAACGTAGTAAATTCTTCGAGTACCCATTCACCATTGAAGCGGCCAAGACCAGAATCTTTTTCACCGCCAAAAGGCATATGGGCTTCATCGTTTACGGATTGATCATTCACATGAATCATTCCTGTGTGTATTTTATGTGCAATCGCTGTTCCTCGCTCAATATTAGAAGAGTGAACAGCTCCGCTTAAACCAAATGGGTAAACATTGGCCATTTCAATTACTTCTTCTTCACTTTCAAACGGAATAAGGATGGCAACTGGACCGAAAATTTCATTTTCTGCAATAGACATTGTATTCGTAACATTAGTTAAAACAGTAGGGGCTAATAGATTACCCTCAGCTGTTCCACCTAGACGAATCTTAGCTCCTTGTTCAACACTTGTTTTTAAGTCGCTTAAAATACGCTCAACTTGGTCGCGATTAATTAGGGGGCCAACGTTCGTATCTTTGTCGGCAGGATTGCCGTATTTAAGGTTTTTAGCCATTTTAATAAATAACTCAGCAAACTCATCATAAACTTTTTTGTGAACAAAGATCCGATTAATGGACATGCAGATTTGACCTTGATGATAGAACTTACCAAACAAAGCTGATTCAACAGCTTGCTGAATATTTGCATCATCCATAACGATAAAGACGTTATTTCCGCCCAGCTCGAGAGCTGTTTTTTTCAGCCCTTTTCCAGCGAGTTCTCCGATATGTCTACCTACATCAGTTGAACCAGTAAACGAAATTAGGCGAGGCGTTTTGTGAGTGACAATTTCATCACCAATCTCAGAGCCACGTCCCACAATGACATTCAACAACCCTTTTGGCAGACCCGCTGCTTCAAAAATGCTAGCGAATAACAAACCGCCTGTAACAGGTGTATCCGTGGCTGGTTTAATAACTACTGCATTTCCTGTAGCTATAGCAGGAGCTATCGAGCGAATGGCTAAGTGGAAAGGGAAGTTCCAAGGACTAATAATTCCAATGACACCTAAGGGATTGCGATACACTCGGTTTTCTTTGCCAAGTGTTTGAGAAGGCAGGATTTTTCCTTCCATGCGGAAAGGATAGGTCGTTGCTTCTTTTAAAATATTAATCGAGGCTCCGAATTCAGCACTTGCTTTCATAAAGGTACTACCCGCCTCTTTAATTAACCATTCAATAATCAGCTCTTTATTTTCTTGCATGACAACATGCGCATTTTCCAATATTGCACGTTTATTCTGAGGGAGTTCTTTTGCCCACTCTTCCTGTGCTAACTGAGCAGCTTTGTAAGCTGAGTCTAAGTCTTCTTTATTGGCAGACTGTATTGTAAAAAGCTCTTCTCCATTAAAAGGGTTTACATTGATTATTGATTTTTCACTATTTCCGTTCAACCATTTTCCATCTATATATATACGGGTAAAGTCAGTTTGCATTATTTTTCTCTCCTTTATTATAAACATTGCTATTATTAAGTTACTTAGGAATTAGTTGCCGATGTTTGATAATGTCAGTTCCTAGACATTATGCAAAAGGGTTTATAAATTTTTAGTACCTTACACTTTACCCGTGGGTTATTAAAATAAACTAATGGAAGCACATTCAGATTGAGTCAAGGGTTTTACTGCTTCCGGTGAAGGTCCCTATTTCTGTTTGGCACATGATGAACAACGGGTTGATTGGAGTGAAAGGGCGGCGAGAAAACATGTGCTCCTGCGGTGACTCATCGCACAAAACAAGTAGTGATAAACAATTTTCACTACTCGTTTGCTAACTTAAACATGAAAGTACGTTGTAACGGAAATCGACCTCTGCTAAACGTAAAAAAGGAACTGCCCTTAGTCACTTTTCAGGACTTTTAGGACAGCTCCAAATAATTAAATTTAATCAATATGCTGTTTATAAACATACGGAGAAGCATTAAAGGAAGAAGAGCACCGTAGTTTAGGTTGAAAGTAACTTCATCCCAAACTTCTAAATTATTTCTTTTGCATCTATCAAAAATACTTTCAATCAACTTGTCACAGCCGAATTTAAGTGCATCAGTCGTTGGAAGTTGAAGATCACTTTTATAGTCTGAAATGGTATTAATGAGTTCAGTATCCTATTGCGTTACCCGTGCCAGTACGGCTATCACGGGTGTAGTGATGTTTAAAATGCGTCAAGAAAAAAGAGGCATAAAAATTCTTCCTTCAAATTTTTTAAATTCACACACTCCCTCCCACCCTCTATCACATCCTTTTTTTCTTTCTATATTAAATACTTCTCCTTGATGATTTTCACATGATGAATTTCATGACCTGCAATAATGTAAGCTAGAGCACTTACGGAAATTTCGTTGTTGTTGGCGATTCCTTTTCTAGACCAAACTTCTTCTGACAACCCACGCAATAGGGAAAGAGTTGAATGCCTTAGAACAGTAAATTCTTCTAGTAAATCTGGTAACGAGCGGGAATGAAATAAAGCTTCTTTCACATATTGCTCGTCATCGTAGCCAGCAAGTGGAGTTTTGTCTCCCCTTGCTATATGGAGCAACCGGTAACTCATAATTCGTTCAGTATCTACGATATGACCAATAACTTCTTTCAGCGTCCATTTTCCAAATGCATAACGATAATTTGCCTGTATCTCAGAAATGTCTGAAAGCAAAACCGTTGTATTTTCAAGTTGAGTGCTAAGTGTTTCTTCTAGATATCCCTCTGAAACTAGATCTATATACTTTCCAAAATAAGCGGGAAATTCTTCATTTCTTGGTTTTGTCCACATTGTGTTTTCCTCCTCGTTTCTATCACAAATTACAGCTTATAAATCAAATGGTAATAATTATGTATTTAGCAATTGCGGTATTCGCAAGTTTCTGATTGAGTTGGTGTCCCTTGATGGAAAAACATTTTCCAAATTCCATCACTAAATTTCCATATGGAACTACGCAGTGTATGCTGCATTTTTACTTCGTTAAATATACGGTAAGTCGTTAACACTATATTTGGAGCTAATTGATGAACTTCAAAATTACTTAATAACATCTTTACTACACCTATTCCATCTGTCTGAATACCGTCCTTGTACCATACATTACCTGAACTCCCAAATTCGAAAAAATCGTTTTCAAGTAACTTTTCAAGTTCCACTGGAGATGTACGAATTTCGGGGTGCAACAATTTTTCTTCTAGCTGACATAGATGTTCTTTTAACGTAATTTGTACCATTTTCCTAATCCCCTTTTGTGAATTTGATTCATAGTAATACCCATTTTTTATACCTCTACAAGTAAACATATTTTCCTTTTACTTCAAATTACGATATTTATAAAACCCCTCATAATAATGGTATATTTATACAATTGTTTTTAAATCAACATGACTAGTAGATTGGGGTATAGAAAGGTATAATAAACCTAATTTATTTAAGCAAACGAGGTTTTCTTTATGTTGGAATGGATAGCTATAATAACAATGTTAGTTGACCATATAGGATATGAATTTTTCCCGTCTGATCTTACTTGGAGAACTATAGGAAGAGTAGCTTTTCCAGTTTACACATTCCTATTAGTAAGGGGTTTGACATTAACAAGAAGTCGATCAACCTATTTTAAGAGATTAGTCATTATTGCTGTAATAGCGCAAATTCCTTTTACACTACTTTTCGAAACCTACTCTTTAAACGTAATCTTCACCTTATTATACGGAGCAAGTGCAGTTGTACTTTATGAAAAAGTAATCCGATTTTGGGGAATTATCATTCTCACAACTCTTGGTATCATAATGATGCCAATTTCAGATTTCACCGACTATGGTCTGTATGGATATAGCTTATTTTTACTCTACTATTTTCTGAAAGAAAAACCTTTTGCTCTACTAATAGGTCATTTATTTTTAGACGTCTTATATAGCTTGAACTACTTTGATTCGTGGCACTCCATTCAATCATTTAGTATCATCGCTACGTTTATCATAATTTTCAAAAAACACCTTCCTGTAGTGAAAATTCATAGACTATTCTATCGATCTTTTTACCCATTACATTTATTGATTTTGTATCTCCTGTCTTTAATGATTCATAGATAAGGAGATTCAAACTTAATAAGTACTACTTAATTTAATACAAAATAAATATCCTACGCATTTGCATATTTGCTTATAGAGCTGAATAAGCAAGCTCATTAACAAGCTGGATAGGTATTTCGCAAAAAAATGACAGATTGATTGATTAAAGCTTTCAAGACATCCACGTCAATATCTGCTACTTTATTAATGTAAACACAAGCTTTTCCTGACGTATGTTTTCCAAAGTCTTTTAATAAATCTTCTCGTTTCGCATCACCTGGTGCAAAATACAAACTAATCTTTGCTTTCCGAGGTGAAAAACCAACAACTGCTGCATCACCTTCGTGGCCAGATTCGTATTTATAATGATATGAACCAAAACCAATGATACTTGGTCCCCACATCTTTGCAGTAAAACCTGTCGTTTCAGAAAAAATATCTAATAATTTATAGGCGTCTTCTCGCTTTTTAATATTTTCGACATTTTCAATGAACTCAATGACACTGCTTTCTGTTTCTCTCGTTTTTAGTTCATACATATGTTAAATCTCTCCTTATCAAAAATAGTTTTTAGAAATAATTAAACGTAAGTTTGCATGCATTTAATAACTGGAAACTTTTAAGAGCCTTTGACAAACGATAATCCTCTATCATTAAGAGCACGACGAATTTGCTCAAGTGCTTTAGGTCCCATACCGTGTAATTTCATGACTTCAACTTCACTAAGTTTGGAAAATTGCTCAAGTTGCAAATAACCCGCTCTCTCAAGTGCTCGCTGTGCTGGCTTCGCTAATTCAGTTGGAAGATTACTATTCATAGGGATATTCGTCTTTTCACCTTATAAATCCTTCTTGACCATAATTATTTTCAACCCTGGGACGCGATTTTAACTGTAAGGAAAAAGTGTATCATTACTGGAAGAATCATCGTGAGGAAGTAGTATCAATTAGAGATAACCGAGGGGAAAGAAGTAGTTTCGAGAGAGAATGGATGTTTCTATGATCAGTTACATCTGAATACCCCCCTAAACTAAAGGGACCAGGCTAACTCAACAAGGATGCAAGAATAAAGATCATGATATTTTAAATATAGAAATGATAACGAAAGGAGGAAAAGTCGTGTTAGAAATATTCCCCATGTATATAACTTCATTCAAACAAGAAAGACTGATTAGAGTATATCTACCTAGAAATTACAACAAGGAAAATCAGATTTACCCTGTGTTATATATGCACGATGGACAAAATATTTTTCAGGATGATGTTGCAATTGGTGGCATATCTTTAGAACTTGAAAACTACTTAGATGAAAATGAATTAGAAGTTATCGTTGTCGGAATAGACCAAAATAGCGATGAACGAATTAATGAATATTGTCCTTGGATAAATGGGGAATATAGCAAGAAAATATTAGGTCAAGCTAGTTCAGCTGGTGGAAAAGGGATACGGTATGTAGACTTTATCGCGGATGAACTAAAGCCATTCATAGACAATAAATACCGTACGTTAAAAGATCGTACTGCAATGGCAGGAATCTCCTTAGGAGGACTTATTTCCACTTACGCTATGTGCCGTTATCCTCAAGTGTTTAAAAGCATAGCCGTTTTATCTTCAGCTTTTTACCGTAATCAGGAAGAAATTGAAAAGTTAATAAAGGATACTGACTTGTCATTAATTGAAAGAGTTTACTTAGACTGCGGAACTAAAGAAGCTGGATATGATGACGTAATAAATAAGGAATTTTCAGCTTCAAATAGAGCCATTTATGAAATCTTAAAAGAGAAAATACCAAATGCGAAGTTTGAAATTATTAACGATGCGGAACATAACTATTTGTTCTTTAGAGAAAGAATCCCTAAACTCTTTTCTTTTTTAATTCCAGTAAAATAGATTAGAGTAAATTTAAAGTAGTAATAACAGGATATTCCAAAAAAACCATTAATAATTAAAAATATTAGACAAAAAAGAATCCAGCAACGAAGCTAGTTGCTGGATTCTTTTTGATGTGTACTTAGAATATTTTCAGGAATGCCTCATTCGGTAACATAGTCTGAAGATAGAGAACTCTTCACCAATAAGGTTAAGAAACACGCGACGCCAAACATAAGAATAGATCCTCCTATAACCACTTCTTGTACAGAAACTAATTGTGCAGCAAACCCCAATAACAAAATGACCAATATTTGTATCGAGCTGGAAACCATTGCATACAAACTATAGATTCTACCCATGATGGTGATTGGAATATTTTCTTGAATAAACGTCATGAATCCCGTATTTGCGAATGAAAGAAAATAAGAGAGAATGAAAAATCCGATACTGGCCATCAGGTAAGTTGTCGAAAAACTGTAGATGAGATAGCCCACCGCCACTAAAATAATTCCAATTCCCATTAACTGTTTAGAAGACGTAAATTTAACGATCAGATTTGTACAGATAGCACCCATTAAAAAGCCGACTCCTGCCAGACTAACGAGCGAGCCATAAGCTGCGTCTGATAATTGAAGGACGTCCTTCGCAAATGCTACTTCCATTGAATCAAGGGCAGCCGTCAAAAGCATGACTCCTTGAAAGACCATATACACAACAACAAAAGGTAACGCTTTCTTACTAAAATTCCAAACTAAGTGCCAATCTGTTCGGATGTCACTCCAGGTTATATTCGTTTTTTCAGAAGACGTTGTATTGAAACGTATAGGGAGTAGACTTGTCAATACCGCAGATAATAAAAACGTCCCAACGTTAACAAATAAAGCCATTTCAAGAGACCCTATTATAAATAGTATCCCAGCTAGTGCTGGACCCATCACAAAAGCTCCAGAATGTACAAAACTAATCAAAGCATTAAACCTTTTTCGGTCGTGTTTTGGTAGCAACAATGTCATATACTTAAATGATGCAGGATCAAACATAGCCCCTGCCATTTGAATGAATAAAACGAAACCATAGATTATCCAGATGGAATCGAGAAAAGGAATGAGTACGATTAATGACGCTCTAATTACATCTAAAGTGATCATCAAATGCTTTGTAGAAACACGGTCAATCACACTACCCGCCCATAATCCCACGAACATATGAGCAAACGGTTTAATCATATACAGTCCTGCAACCGCTAAAGCAGACCCTGTCATTTCATAAACCATTAAATTAATGGCTAATAAATATATCCATTGCCCAATATTGGCAATACCAACTGCGCTCAAATAAAGCGCTTGAAACTTCCATTTTAGTAAGTTCACCTGACTTCCCCCACGACATGTTTTTATTTACCAAATAAAAACATCCCACCTCCAAGACAATTGTCTTGGGGACGAGATTTAACACGTCGTGGTACCACCCCAGTTTGTCCTGATGTCGCCATCAGCACCTTTTCAAGTACGGCATGAATGTCATGTTTATACTTTAGCTCGATAACAGGAGCACCTGTCACATAATACCCTACAATTTTCCGGAATTTGTAAGTCCCATGTGAAGCTCAAAGTCTTGTTTCAGTCAATGAACACTTACCCTTTTGCAGCTTCCAGGGCTCTCTGTAAAAGAATTCAGATGACTTACTCTTCTCTTCATCGCTGTTAATTTTCGTAATCATAACATAATAAAAATATTTGTAAAGAATAAACTTCCGATTTCTCAGTCTTTTCAAAATCGTATTCCCCTTGCGATGATGAGCTCCTTTACACGTGATTACAAAAATAAATTACACTATTATTAAGGAAGAATGATGGTACATTATTTGCAAATTATCATGCTTTTATTAAAAAATATCATTCTGAAATACGAAATGATTTTATGCTTAGTTATATAACACATCTAGTATCAGACGATGTATGGATGAAGTCTATTTATTTTAAAAATAATTTTAAAATCCGACTTGATGCTGACCTATTTAAGTAAGTTATTAATCTACAAAAAGAAAACATTGTAATAATTTCAGAATATTTATATAATTTCAAAAAGGGGGTACTTCATATTGCTAAATAAGAACGTTCCATTTATTAAAAATGCACTATCTATCCCCAAATATTTATCTATTAAAAATATGTCAGCTGGAACTGTTGCTGCCATCATTTGTTGTACCGGTCCTGTCCTTATCGTCATCACTGCTGCTCAAAATGGAAACTTGACTACTAGTCAAACGATTTCTTGGTTATTTGGAATCTATTTTGTAGGTGGGTTGCTTGGTATAATCATGTCTTTGCTATTTGGTCAACCTATTGCCGGAGCCTATTCAATTCCATCAGCTGTATTAATGACACAAGCTATTACTCAATATTCTTTTAATGAAGCAGTTGGTGCATACTTAATTGCAGGTTCCCTCATATTTATTATAGGATTTCTAGGATGGTTTGATAGATTACTTATTTGGTTGCCTTCAGAACTGGTAATGGCCATGATCGCAGGGTCTATGATTCATTTTGGAACAGATATGATTAAGTCTTTATCTACGTTGCCACTACTTGGTACCATCACTCTTTTGTCCTATTTTATTTTTGCGAAGATATTCCCAAAGATCCCTCCCATCATTGGTGCGGTAATTGTTGGATTTACCTTATTTCCATTTTTAGCCCAGAGTTCCTCGAAAATGAATTTTACGTTTGAAATGCCAGCTATTTGGATGCCTGATTTTTCCTTAAGTGCAATTTTAGCTATTTCTATTCCTATTACCGTCATGTTACTTAGCACAGAATCAGCACAAGGAATAACGGTATTGAAAGATGAGGGATATCAACCTCAAGCAAAAAAAATAATTATGATAAGTGGGATTGGAACTATGTTTGCGGGAATTTTTGGTGGACACAGTGCATGTATGGGTGGAATAATGTCCGCACTATGTGCATCTAAAGATGTTGGTCCAAAGGAAACACGTTATGTAGCAGCATTTATATCAGGCGTATGGTTAGTAATCTTTGGTTTATTAGCATCCTTATCACTTTCTTTTATTTTATTAATGCCTCAGTCATTGATTAAACTTATTGCGGGTTTAGCACTTATTGGCGTGTTACTAAAAAGCTTACAGCGTTCTTTTCACGGAAAACAATTTCAATTAGGCGCATTTTTCACATTAATTATTGCGATGTCAGGTGTGAATTTTTTAGGGATAAGTGCAACGTTTTGGGCACTTATTGGAGGTTGGATTGTTTCGTGGTTCTTAGAGAAAAAGGACTTCAAGCAACGTATTTCCTCAAGCACAGTTATTTCAAGTAAAGCAGCTTAATTAATAACTACGCTTCTATTAAATAGGATGCGCCCCCGAATCTGAACGGACAAAAAACCCACCTGCCAATAGATTTCAGCAAGTGGAATGATTTGTAATGCTATAAAAGTGCTTTGGCTTTCTCAATTTGCAATCGAACTTGATCAAAACCAGTTCCACCTAGAGAATTGCGACGCTTCACTGCGGATACAGGTGACAACACGTCAAAAATGTCGGCTTCAATTAAGTTGCTTGCTTCTTGTAAGTCTTCAAGTGTTAGATCCAACAAGTAAATCTTACGCTGAATACAAAGAAATACGAGCTTTCCAGTCACTTCATGTGCATCACGGAATGGCATGCCTTTTGTCGCTAAATAATCTGCGAGTTCTGTGGCATTTGAAAAATCTTGATGTACCGCTTCATTCAATCGTTTTGTATGAATGGTCATCGTGCGGACCATACCTTCGAAGATTTGTAATGATCCATTCAAGGTTTTAACCGTATCGAACATGCCTTCTTTGTCTTCTTGCATATCTTTGTTATACGTGAGTGGTAATCCTTTTAGCGTAGTTAGCAAACTAAATAAGTTTCCGTACACACGACCCGTCTTCCCGCGAATCAATTCCGCCATATCAGGGTTTTTCTTTTGAGGCATGATGCTTGAGCCTGTGGCGAACGCATCATCGAGTTCAATAAATTGAAACTCTTGGCTCGACCACAAAATGATTTCTTCAGCGAAACGCGATAAGTGCATCATCACAAGTGATGCATTACTTAAAAATTCCACGATGAAATCACGGTCACTCACGGCATCCATGCTATTTTGGTACACATGCTCAAACCCTAAATAATTGGCTGCTTTTTCGCGGTCAATTGGGAATGTCGTCCCTGCAAGTGCACCGGCACCTAATGGTGACATATCAATACGTTTAAGCGATTCAGACAAACGTTGCTGATCTCGCTCCAACATCCAAAAGTAAGCCATTAGATGATGAGCAAACGATATTGGTTGCGCACGTTGTAAGTGTGTATAGCCAGGTGCAATGGTTTCGACATGTTGCTCAGCTTGAGTGAGTATCGCTTGCTGGAACATTTTGATGCTATCGACAATTTCACTCACTCTATTTTTCAAATAGAGGTGCATATCTGTCGCTACTTGATCGTTACGACTGCGCCCTGTATGCAGCTTCCCACCAACAGGTCCAATCAAATCAATCAGCATTTTTTCTAAATTCAAATGAATATCTTCGTTCGCAACTTCGAAAACTAACTCATCGTTTGTCGCTTTTACTTTCAACTGCTCTAAACCATCTAAAATTGCCGTAACGTCTTCAATTGGTAATATTCTGCACTCACCGAGCATTTTTACGTGCGCGATACTACCAGTCAAGTCTTCGATAACGAGTTGCTGATCAAAGCCAATAGATGCGCCAAATTCATCTACCCACTGTTCAGCAGACTTTTGAAAACGACCGCCCCATAGTTTGGTCATACAGTCACCTTCTCTTCTCCTTTATTAACCATTGCATGTACTTTAGTTGGAAGACCCCATAATTCAATAAAGCCGACTGCAGATGCATGGTTAAACTCGTCATTAGTAGAATACGTTGCAAGTTTTTCATCATATAGTGAATTCGGAGATTTACGTCCTTCTACTATCGCGTGGCCTTTAAATAATTTCACACGTACCACACCATTTACATAAACTTGTGTTTCTTTAATAAATGCTTCAAGTGCTACTCTTAATGGAGAGAACCACAAACCATCATAAATTAGTTCCGTTAACTTTTTCTCAATAACTGGTTTGAAATGTGCTAGCTCTTTTACGAGAGTAATGTCTTCAAGTTCTTTATGAGCAATAAGTAATGTGTGAGCTGCAGGTACTTCGTATACTTCACGAGATTTAATACCGACTAAACGATTTTCCACATGATCAATACGTCCAACTCCGTGTTTTCCAGCAACATCATTCAACTTTAGAATTAAATCAACTAATGAATATGGAACGCCATCTAATTCCGTTGGTACTCCTTGATTAAATGTAATTTCAACAATATCAGCTGTATCTGGTGCATCTTCTATCGCAACCGTAATATCATAAGCATCTGCTGGAGGTGTAGCCCACGGGTCTTCTAAAATTCCACATTCATTAGCACGGCCCCATAAGTTTTGGTCAATTGAAAATGGGCTATCTAATTTAACTGGAATCGGAATGTTATTCTTCTTAGCATAGTCAATTTCTTCTTCACGTGACCAGCCCCATCCACGTACAGGTGCGATAACTTCTAAAGTAGGATCTAGTGCATTAATTGACACTTCAAAACGGACTTGATCATTGCCTTTCCCTGTACAACCATGCGCCACTGCATGTGAGCCCGTTTGATGTGCAATTTCAACTAGTTTTTTTGAAATTAACGGACGAGACAATGCCGAAACTAATGGATATTTATTCTCGTACCAAGTATGGGCTTGAAGTGAAAGCAATGCATATTCGTTTGCAAATTCGTCTCTTGCATCGATCATATAACTTTCAACAGCACCTACTTGAATGGCTTTCTTTTTAATAAAATCTAAATCTTTACCTTCACCAACATCTAGACAAACTGCGATTACATCGTATCCTTGTTCTTTTAACCATGGAATTGCTACTGAAGTATCTAGACCACCTGAATATGCGAGAACGACTTTTTTGTTCATTTTTTATTCCTCCTGAGTGTATGTTTATTCATTTACATTGAATTAATATACACGAATGATAACATGTAGAATAAATGTAATCAAGCGTATTTTCATACATATAGAGAAGTTTAACTATTCAAAAAATAGAGCAACCTCGTTGGCTGCTCTTCTTACCTATTATTTCTTTGTAAAAAACTCTCTACCCACTCGTTCAATGACTCCAGGTGCCATACCATATACTTTACTTGAAATACCCATATACCATGGCAAATTCACTTCACGGGCCGGACGCTCGATCACACGGACAATTGCATTTGACACTTCTTCAACGGACAATAAAAATTTTCTTAAGGATGTTTTATATGAACCAGTAGAGTCAGCCAAATCTAGAAATGGTGTATCGATGGGTCCTGGGTTGATGGTTGTCACATAAATGCCGTATGGCTGAACTTCCATACGTGTAGCGTTTGCGTAACCTAGGAGTGCATGTTTTGTTGCTGCATAAACAGATGCTTTGGGTGTAGCAATTTTCCCTGCTTGTGAAGCGACATAGATGAGATGACCCGATTTTTTTGCTAACATATTCGATAAAATTCGACTCGTTAACTTCATGGGAGCCATTACATTAACGCGCATCATTTGTTCAATTTGTTCATCGGTTGTGTTATGCGCTAATGCAAATGTTGCTATTCCTGCAGAAAACACAACTATATCGAGGTCTGGACATTGGCTGATAACTTCTTCAAGTGAATCTTCTATTAGTAAATCTGCTTCGATTGCATGAATGCCGAGAGATTCGAGTTCTTGAAGGGCTTTTTTAGAACGACCTGTTGCATAAACGCTGTATCCTTTCGCATGAAGGTCTTTTGCGACTTGCAATCCTACACCACTGGTAGCTCCCGTAACAAGAACGGTTTTATGCTCTTGCATAGGAGAATACTCCATGTTCATCACTAGACTCAAATGCCAGACCTTCTGCTAACAAGTAATCGACTTGCCCAATGGTTTCTGAAAGCGTCAAACCGAGTTCCTTCTCATATACGGTCGGAAATAGTTTCTGTGTGATTTCATAAATGGTCAATGGTTGTTGTGATATCATCGAATGTACTTTCATAGCACGCTCATGTTGTCTTTCTAAACGATGCTCTATCAGTTCATGAACATTGAAAACTTCATTTCCATGTCCACTATAAATTTTCTCAACAGGCATGGATAAGACTCTTTTCAATGATTCATTGTATTGAAGCATCGATTTAGGACGCCCGTCACTTGGATTTAGTGGTGGTTCAATCAAAGGGTTAGATGAAATTTTTTCTAAAATATGGTCTCCACCGATCATTACTTTGCTCTCTGGGTGCCAAAAAGAAATATGACTCTGTGCATGACCAAGTGTTTCAAGTACTGTCCAACCCGGATGCCCAGGGAGTACATCACCTTCTGCAAGCGTCTCATCAAGTGGACGGTTTCCGAGAAAAGACACAGGCCGTTTCATTTTTTCTACCCATGAATGATATGTTTCCGGTACGCCTTCTTCTTTTAAACGTTTTAAATAAAATTCATCATGATAGGCAAAAAATGCTGGATCACGTGTTAGCCAAAGATTATTGTAGACATGTCCATATACTTTAGCTTGAGGAAAAGCATCAATCCATCCTGCATGATCTGGATGATGATGTGTTAAAAACACTTGTTCTATATCATTAAATGAATAACCTGCTTCTTTTATGCCTCGTTCTAATGCTTCGTAAGCTTCAGGCGTTTTAGGGCCCGCATCAATTAGTGATAACGAGTCTCCTTTTAATAAATAGGCATTGACGTCCCCTACAGCAAATGGTGTAGGTAAAATTAGTTTATGAATCATTAGGCATTCTCCTTAAAAATGAATCGCTATTCACTCTATTGTACAAGTTTTTTGGGCAGTCGTCATCTTTTCAATTTACTTTGAATAGAATTGTAATTCATAGTAAATTGGTTTATTGTAAGAAACGAGAAAGATATCTTAAATTAGGCTATGCCCACTTCCTTGTTTGACAAATAATCATTTGGAAGTCTATAATTTCAATAATTAACAACGTTCAAGCTTTGATGAAGACTAGTATTCGTGTTGAAGGAATTTAGAGAGTATGTCCACTGGCTGAAAGACACACTTCCCACTCACACGATGAACCTACTTTGGAGCTGTCATGCAAACATGACCGTGCCTTCGCGTTAAGAAGGATTAAAAGTTGTGCTCAAGTTTTGAGCAAAACAAGGTGGTACCGCGGAAACATGTGTTTTCGTCCTTTTATTAGGATGAGAGCGCATTTTTTTATGCAAATTAAAAACTAAAAGGAGGAGTAACAATGAAAAAGATTGTATTTGTTGGAGCAGGTTCCATGGCGCAAGCAATTATTCATGGCTGGATGAAAGAGGCTACTGTTGACCCAGAGAATGTGTATGTAATGAACAAATCAGATCAAGAAAAATTGACTTCTCTTAATGAAACCTATGGAGTACAGCTAGTTGGTGATGAAAAAGAAATTTTAAAAAAAGCTGATTTAATCATATTAGCTATGAAACCGAAAGATGTTCAATCTGGCATGCAATCAATTGCCACCTACATATCATCAACTGCAATTGTGTTATCAGTTCTTGCAGGTGTTCCTATGGATACCATTGAAAAAGGACTTGGCACTCGCCCAATCGCTCGTTGTATGCCAAACACTTCAGCAACAATCGGCATGTCCGCTAGTGCTTTAGCTTGGAATGAACTTATGAAAAATGAAGACAAACAACAAATCATTCAATTATTAGAAACCATTGGTTCAGTAATAGAAGTAGCCGAAGAAGAATTGCATGTTGTTACTGCTTTATCTGGTAGTGGACCGGCCTATGTATATTACTTTGTTGAAGCGTTCGAGCAAGCAGCTGTTGCTAGTGGACTCAATCCAAAAATAGCACGAGACTTGATAGTTCAAACACTTGCCGGATCTGCTGAAATGTTAAAACAATCCGATAAATCACCATCTACTCTTCGTATGCAAGTCACAAGTCCAGGTGGGACAACAGAAGCTGGTATTCAAGCTTTACAACAAAGCGGCTTTGTCGAAATACTTGCTGGTTGTTTAAAAGAAGCTGAAACACGCTCACGTGAGCTCGGAAAGCTTTATGTATAGTACAAAAAGTTAAGTAATAAGGAAAGATTAATATGTAACACAAAAAAGGACCTATTTGGTCCTTTTTTGTGCATAATTCAATTATCGAAGCAATTTGTTCGTATCTTAAATTCTGGAATTTTCAGAACTACTATTTTCCTTTATCGCCTTAAATGTAAATAAACGCCAATAATATCACGACATATTTTTTGCATAAAAAATCTCATCCATCTCTTTTTTCAGCTTCATAGTAATTGATTTTCTTTCTTCTTCAGATAAAGCGTCTTCTGAATAACCAAATAAGTAATTATTTAAATCAAATTTTTTGAGCTTACATTTTGTATGAAAAATATTTTCTTGATAAACATTCACATCGATCATTTCAAAATTTTCTTCTAGACCTTCTGGAATATAGTTTTGAATGGAATTTATATCATGATCAATGAATAACTTATGGCCTTTTAAGTCTCTCGTAAAGCCGCGGACCCGATAATCCATCACCATGACATCTGTTTCAAAAGAATGAATTAAATAATTCAATGCTTTTAGAGGTGAAATTTCTCCGCAAGTTGAAATATCTATATCAGCACGGAATGTACTAATTCCCTCATCAGGGTGATATTCAGGATATGTATGGACAGTTATATGACTTTTATCTAAATGACCGACTACCGCTTCAGGAAAAGGTCCTGGTGATTCCTGAAAAGACTCAATTGAAGACTCATCAACCGGACCCTCTGAAATCAAAATTGTCACACTCGCCCCCTGTGGCTCATAATCTTGCTTGGCGACGTTTAAAATATTTGCTTCAATAATATCAGTAACTTTGGTTAATATACTTGTTAGACGATCTGCATTGTATTGCTCATCAATATACTTGATATATGCCTCTCGTTCTTCCTTCGTTCTTGTGTAACAGATATCATACATGTTAAAACTTAATGACTTTGTAAGGTTGTTAAAGCCATGTAATTCAATTCTTTGTTTAGGTGTTAAACTCATTATTGGTATCCCCTTTTTCTGCTAGAAATATATCGTTATCCATTTAACTGTCTCTACCACTATAAATCAGGGTTAGAGTTTTTGCTTATGTTAAAGGCTTACATTTTCTATTTTCCCACAAAACGCTTGTTGTAAAACATATAATTGAACAAATTAATTATTATATACATTTTGAGTGTTATAGAAAGTGTCTTAACAAGTAAATCATTCTTTACCTATTATGTCGACAAAAGGCTGTTTACATTGCCATGAGCAAAGGAACCGCTATAGTTAGGGTGAATTTGCTATACTGATAATATACATATAAGGAGGAGTTTTATTTAATGTCTAAGTTATTTGAGGAATTCACAATTAAAGATGTGACATTTAAAAATCGTATTGTCATGGCACCAATGTGCATGTATTCAAGTCACAATCAGGATGGTCAAGTGGAAGATTGGCATCGCGTGCATTACCAGACACGTGCAGTTGGCCAAGTAGGTTTGATTATATTAGAAGCATCCGCTGTACAACCAGAAGGTCGTATTTCTCAAGATGATTTAGGTATATGGAGTGACGAGCAGACGAATGGTTTATCAGAGCTTGTTGATTTAATAAAAGCTCATGGCGCTAAAACCGGCATTCAACTCGCACATGCTGGTCGAAAAGCAACTGTAAAAGGTGATATATTTGCCCCCTCCCCACTTGCATTTAACTACCACTATAAAACACCAATCGAGATGACGAAAGCAGATATTGCTAAAACAATTGAAGCCTTTAAAGAAGCTGCCATACGTTCGAAAAAAGCAGGTTTTGATGTTATTGAACTTCATGGTGCTCACGGCTACTTAATAAATGAGTTTCTATCCCCATTAACCAATAAACGAACAGATGAATATGGGGGCAGTGAAGAAAATCGCTACCGCATGCTCCGTGAAACAATTGACGCTGTACGTTCTGTTTGGGAAGGTCCATTATTTGTGCGTATTTCTGCACATGATTACAAAGAAGGGGGAATGACACCAGAAGCTTATCTTGTAATGACGAAATGGATGAAAGAACAAGACGTTGATTTAATAGATGTGAGTTCAGGTGCCAATGTACCAGCAACTATTGATTCTTATCCTGGTTATCAAGTGAAATTCTCTGAAACCATAAAACACGAGACACCGATTGCAACAGGCGCAGTTGGCATGATCACTTCCCCACTTCAAGCAGAAGAAATATTGAAAAATGATCGCGCGGACTTGATTTTCCTTGCACGGGAATTGCTTCGTGACCCATACTGGGCTTACCGAGCAGCAAAAGAATTACACACAGAAATAAAATCTCCAGTTCAATACGAACGTGGTTGGATATAAAAAGACTAGACTAAGTATTCCCTATCCTAAACGCTTCGGCGCTTTGTGTACGCCACCCGCGAGAAGCCAGGCAGAAAATCATTGCTAATCTTCTCGCTCCGGCTACCACTTGAAAGGCGCCTACGCTGGTTCTCCCATGGCATATCAATTACATCTAATTCAGTACAGTGTATACAAAATCAGCGAACCTTCCTCAATTTTATCTAGGAAGCTTCGCTGATTTTTTCTATTATGAGGATACTAATTTCAGTTGGTGTCCCGACGATTTCCAATCAAGAATCTTTAACTCTTAGCAAAAGAAAAAGGCGACATTTCGTTCGGAGACACTATTTTGGATATTAAATTACTCATTTTTAATTTCACATTAACTCGCAATTTTTTGGAATATTATTCAGATTTCATAAGTCTAGTCTTAAAGTCACAGGCATTGAAGGATAAAAATTTAATGTTTATTTGAAAGTAAGCAAAGTATTAACCCGATTAAATACGAATTAGATATCTTTGATGAGTTTCATACAAATGGAGGTTAATTAGCTATACATTTTTTCTTTAGTAATGGAATTACTGATTATACTACTATTTCCGATAGATGAGAAAACTGAACTATGTGTAAAACTTAATAACGATTAAACTCCTTCACGATTAATTGAAAATATTTTGGTTAAACTATCAACAACTATATCGTTGGAGGTAAAGTATGGAGTTAGTGAAAGAATTGTTAATTTTATTAGGTCGAGTCGTTACGATTTTGCCATTAATGCTTATTGTGACATTATTTATGGGAAGACGATCTGTCGGAGAACTCCCGATTTTTGATTTTTTAATTCTTATGTCTCTAGGTGCAGTTGTAGGAGCAGACATAGCGGATCCTGATATAGAACACATACATACGGCTGTTGCAGTAGTACTTATAGGAATACTGCAAAAATCGGTTGCTATTTTGAAGATTAGATACCGAAAATTTGGCAAGCTAATTACTTTCGAACCTACAATTGTAATAATGGACGGCGTGATTTTAAATAACAACCTAAAAAAAATTCAATACTCTATTGATAATATGTTGTTACTGTTAAGGGAGAAGGATATTTTCGATCTAAGTAGTGTCCACTTAGCTATTGTTGAAGGAAACGGGAATTTAACGGTTATGAAAAAACCGCAAAAAGAAACCGTAACAAATGAAGATTTAAAAATCGTAAAATTACATACTGAAATATCTTATCCGGTTATTGTAGAAGGCAAATTGTATAAAGAGGTTCTTGCATATTTGCAGTTTAGTCCGACTTGGTTGACAGAAAAATTAAGAACCGCTGGAGTAGAAGATATAAATCAAGTATTTTTCGCTGCTCTTGACAAAGAAGGAAATTTAACTATTTCCTTCAAGGATGAGAAATTAAAAGATTTACCACCTATCATTCATTGAGTTTCAGTCCATTCAAACCTAATAACTACTACCTCAAAGACTTTACCCTTAACAATCTATTAATTCACGAGAATCGGTATGTGAGGCAACCATTCTTGAAACCGCAAAATCCCCATCTTTCGTGGATGGAGGAATCATTCCAATCATATATTGTGAAATAAAATAGTAAAAGCTCTCAGACAAATCGATTTGTCTGAGAGCTTATTTTTAGTTAAAAAGAAAATAAATTTAGAATTTGTTTACATGAATATGACTTCAAAAGACAAACTAAAAAGAACTTAAATTAGAAAGGATGATGTAACGTGGGCAGAGATGATAACAAATCTACAAGTAATAGCAAACATACTTTACCTCAAACGCCGAAAAACCTAAATATACCACCTAGTCGTATAAATGAAGAACTAGCTAGTGAATTTGCAGAAATAGGTTCTAAAGCGTTGAAAGTTCTGAACACATCCACACATCAAAAAATTGCACCAGATAATATTAGAGCAGAACTCGCTAGTGAATTTGCAGAAATAGGTACCAGATCGTTGAAAGGTAAAAACACATCCATCCAATACACAACAAAGAAAGAGTAACTTTAAGATAACGAAGTTTAGATAACTGAGTTCAGAGATGTATTTCCAAAAAAATTAGCACCCACATTATATACCCCATGTATAAGTGGGTGCGTTTTACGAAGATTGTCAGCTTTTTATTTTTTAGTCAACAGGTAAATAAAATAAGGTGCACCAATCAATGCCACCATAACACCCGCAGGAAGTCCGTTCGGTTCAACAATGTTTCGGCCGATGGTGTCTGCAAGCAGTAGCAGCCATCCACCAATCAATATGCTGATTGGCAGAAACAGTTGGTGACGAGGACCTATTAGAGAACGCGCGATATGAGGAGCCATAAGACCAATGAACGAAATCCCTCCGGTTACCGAAACGGCTGAAGCTGCAAGCGCAACTGCAGATGAAATCATCACAATCATGAGTCCAGATAAAGCCATGGACAGATCGACCCCTACCAATACAAGACGTACTGGTTGCATTCCGGTCGTTCGGCTGTAAGAAAACACATAAATAATGACTGCCGTAAGCAAAGCTCCAAGGAATGCTACAAATGGCAACATGTAAATGAATGAACCTACCTCTGCAGGAAAGTATAAGAAGAAAATCGCAACTGCAACACCAGCACCCGCATTAATACCGATAATACCGGGGTCAGCAAGTTCATTACGTGTAATCCCCTGGAGCAATGCACCTGATAAGGCAAGTGCCATTCGTTGCGTCAGGCGACAACTCTCGTATTGAAACGGTTGAAGTGATGAACGCCATATCTGCAAAAAAACAGTATCTGTCAGTCGATGAAATCATCATCAACCATGGTTACGAACGCGATATCTCCTTGCTTGAGAATAGTCAGGTACAACTTGAACTAGCAGATGGCTCCTTTATCGCTGGTAGCGTTAATAGTGAATCCTCGATACCAGGTATCTATGCAGCTGGCGACATTTTAAAGCACAAAGGCAAACTTAACCTGATTTCTGGCACTTTTCAGGATGCCGCTAATGCCATCAACAAAGCAAAACTATACATCGAACCGGATGCCGCTAGCGTTGCCATGGTGTCGTCGCATAATGATGTATTTAAATCCCGCAATAAAGAACTTGTCAAAGAAATGCTTTCATAGCCTATATAAGCGAAAATATTGTAAAAACAGACATCCAATTAATTGTTTAATTGGATGTCTGTTTAGGTTTAAGATTCTTATTGTCCCTTGGAAACATATCAAGCTTCTAAGGAATTCTCTCGATCACAAAGTTCTTCTAAATGAATAACACCATTTGTCATAATCTAATTTTTCTTCATAAAATCGGTGTGCATCTGTTCGTTGAAGTCCGGATTCTAGCGCAACATATACTGCTCCATTTTCTAGTGACCAGTGATGAATATAGCTTAATAATTTTTCCCCATATCCATAAGACCGGTGAGATGAATCCGTAACTAAATCATAAATATAAACGTGCCGTTTATTATAAAAGTTAGTTCGAAAGCCTATTCCTGCTAAAGAGACAATTTGATTATTTACAATTAATGAAAATAGTTGATATCCTTCTTTCCTCATCTCATGAAGTAAATCAAGAAATGATTTCTCGGTTAAATCAGTTCGTAATTGTTGCATCACGGGAAAAGCTTGCACCCATTGATCAATAGTAGTTAACTCAAGAATACTTTCATTTGGTGAATTCAAATGTACTCAGCCCCCATATCATTAATGCTTAATTTTTACCAATAAAGTTTTCTCTTTGTATTAGATCGATTTTCACAATCCGCTACCGCTATCTTTATTATCACCCATTATTTTTATCAACTCCTTCTTGACGGTTCTTTCTAGTGGCATTTTAGGTGGATCAGAATTAATAAAAAGAATAGCCCAAAACAAGTATAGTGCTCTTATTTTCATCCTCATACCTCGCACAATTTTGCACATAGATTTAGAAACCCAGTAACCTTGACGTAATAAGTTACTGGGTTTCTTGATTTATATGCTTAGCTTATGGCAGCTACCTATAATTGTTCATATGTATACTAGATTTCTACTTTGAATATAATCTAGAGACTAAGAAAACGATTTTCCAACAAGAATAGTCTGAATATAATAATAACTCATCCTTGTTCATTGATTTAATCGATTTTACTTATTTACATATCTGATTCTACTTGAAGGGAAAAGGATCAATATGGAAAGTTTCTTTTAATATTCTCCCTTACTTATATCTACTTAATATTTCTTTTGGTATATGACAATAATCATTTGGACATCTAGCTAACCTATCTTGATGTTCTTCTGCACTTCTCACATAGTTTGCAAGAGGTAATACTTCGACAACTATAAGGTCATAATCATTTCTCTCACTAAGAAACGCCTTCGCATCTTTTAAGTGTTCAGGCTTCTCACTATACACTCCTGTTCTGTATTTCTCACCAACATCCTGTCCTTGTTTATTCAAACTGTATGGATCAATAATTTCAAATAAATATCCCATCAATTCCCATATAGTTACAACTGTCGGATCAAATCCTGTTTTTACACATTCGGTGTACCCATCATAATCACCCTCAAGTGTATGAATTGTTCCATTAGCTCTTCCTGCTTCTGAAAACTTAACTCCAGGTAAAGTTTTTATAAAAGCTTGAACTCCCCATAAACATCCACCTGCAAGATATACTACTTCCATATTGACTCTCCTCTTTGTTTTTTAAAAAAATTCATTCCAAGTAAATAACAGGAAAAAATGTAGTCACTAAGTCTACTACACATTAAAATAAGGACAAATCTTCTTATTCCACATTATGACACGTTTGCAGAAGATTGATATTATTGCAAATTAGTCATTTTTGTATAACAAGTATAACATTCTCATTTCTGAAAATTATATTTTTCATCCTTGATCTTCCAGAAGGTATGAAGTGGTAAAGCTTAGCTTAATTATAATTTCCATTCTTTTGTTGGTTCAAAGAAAACGAAACAACATCGTTAATGGATTCACCGTTAGTATTATTTAAATGATTTCTTTAGTTGTTTCTGGAATCAATCTTATTATCATGGGATATATTGCAGAAAAATTAAATTTAGCAGAAGACGCTATTTCTTCATACATGTTTCTTATAATTTTAGGATTAAGCATACTTAATTCGGTTATTTACTTTAAAAATTATACAATCTCAGTTTGTTAGGACTCTAACTATTCTTAATTAAAGAAAGTGAAGCCTCTTTTTGTAATGTTTATATGCTCCTGTCTTAATAAAATGGCTGCAATTTCTCAATTGTAAATCGCTCTAAACGTTATTAGATTCATTTTAAACTATAAAAAAAGAGGAGCATAAGCTCCTTAAACAATAACCATATTTGTGTATACGTTCAGGGAAGTCTGAATTTCATATAATTGAACTGGATTCTTCGGAATATCCATTACTCGCAGAAATTCAAGATGACCGACAGTTTGTTATTCCTCTGAAAGTCGCCCCGTTTTAACAAGTGTTCACTGGAAAGTGGAAAATGGAGTACTTGTTTATATAGCTAAAGATTGTCTTTCTCTTGCTCGTCGTCAAACGACATTAGACCCAGTGCCTGAAGGAATACAGCGTTGTTATTCCAGGGAAGAGCTTAAACGAATTAAGCAAAATTATTGGGGACTCATCAGAACCCGTTCCTATTTCTAACCCTTAGCCAAGTTTCTTCTGTCTGGAGATGATGGCGGTTTTTCCAACCAACCATTACTAATCATAATGTTTGCACCATCTTCTGCATACTCCCCGACTTCTGCTATTAAACGGGTATAGGTAGCCGCTAAATCTCTTCTTGGACTTGAACCTAAGGATGCGCCATAATATCCTATACCTACTGCATTAAGTGCATTGATATGGAACATCCTGAGTTTATCTGAAAACGGAGATACCGTTGAAAGTGTTGCTGCTGTATCCGAAGACATTGGTGTAACTAAATTGTCGGCACTGAAGATTTCAGCAAATACAGCACTATGATGCTTAGAAATTTCTGCCCCTTTCACAAAATACTGACGGGCACTTTTTTCGCTAGCCACTTGGCTAAATCCTGTTAAAAGTGAATTACCTAGCACATTTCGTTGCAAATTAAAAAATAAATTGGTGATTTCAATCGTTGTCAATTGTCTTTCTTCACCAATCCATCCAGCTAAAAAATGTTGTTTTTGTACAAATTCAACTTGATCAGGATACGGAATATACGGTGGCCGCACCATGACTCCTTTTTCTAACATAAGATTAGCAGAACGATTAACAAGTTCAGCTGAAGAATATAAACATGATGTATAAAAATCCCGAATATCATTTCTTATTGAATTAGGTAATGACACACTGTAAGAATTTAAACCTATTGCCCCCATACCCGCCATATAGTTCAGCATGAATGTGTCAGAAAAAAGTCTCGGTGCATTTACATTTACATCTTGTTCCGTAAAACCCATAGGAATAGGATGTTGTTCAGCATGAAAGATTTCCTTAATCACTCTAACATGACCTTCCGCTAGCTCTAAGGCGTATTCTAAAATAGATTTGATTTTTGGATCCTCTACTATATTCAATAAATAAGAAATTGTACAAATACCTAACGTATCGTTTTGATATTGTCCCCATAACAAGGCAAGTTCAGAAGATGCCAATTTAGCATTATAATTATCTTCCATCTAGTTACCTCCAATTAACTCCACACTTACTTATTAAGTGGTTCTGATAGATTATCGTCTTATCTGCCTTTTGTTGACCCATCTATTTATGAAACCGAAGGCGTTGTCACGCTTTCTGATTTTTTGTGTACCTAATCAACACTAAGTGGATGAGAATAAAATACATTCAAAAAAGACACTAAACAACTTGTACTGCTAGGTGTTCTCTTGTTAACTTCATTCTAATTCCTTAGGGAGGAAAGATTTCAGGAGAAGCATTTATAAAATTTACTAAGCACTGTCAAATCCCTGTAGATAATTATCGTATTGAATCTCGGAATACTTCATTCCTTATTCCAGCGTTTCGGGAACTGGAACAAACATATGGAGTTACACGTGAGAAATGTGGTGGCATAATTAACGCTTGAGATTGGCCCATTACAGCCTGTTCAACGCTTAGCCATTATTAAAAGACTTGAAACATTAGGTATGTCATTTTCAGCTCAATCGTCGTCACTTTACCCGTATCTTCCGATAAGTCATGATATATAAACTAACAATCTTTCGAAATAATTCATGAAAGCAAACATCTATCTCGTAATAAACTGAATTTTTGACCAATTATTTTTTAAAGTTGATTACTGTTTATTTTCTCTTTTATAACATAATCGATATGTAAAAAGTGGAGTCCAAATAACGTCATATCATGTGTAGCTATTAAGTCTCCGTTCTTCTCATTTATCGTAAAATTCTCATGCAGGGGCAATTTAAGAATATATCGACCTATCGCCAAATAGGTTCCAGAGTCTCCATCTCCATTGCTTGTTAAGTTAAGCCGTTTATTTTGAACAGATAATTTTAGAATTCCGTGCATAGAGCAAAATGGCAAAGGCAATGCGATGTTCATGTACGTCTCCCCGTTAGATTGGTGTTTTGAATAAATTGCTACAAATACAGCCTCCTTGCCAATCATTCTTTTCCAGACTCTCGGCTTGGTTCTTCCATCGAGCTGTTCATCCACTAATAGAACTTCGCCTGTCATTTCCATCTGAGCCGACGAAAAAGGCAGATTGAGCTGGCCCATTTTTCGGCTTATAAACTGGTAGATGAATGCAAAAGGCTTAAACCAGGTTGCCCATTTTACGGATGCGAATAATTGGAACCTTCCCGTCTGCTCATAAAAATCAATTATTTTAATGGGAAGCTTTCTTGTGTCAACATAGTGATCCAGTTCATCAACCAGTCCCTTGTGAGGAACACCCGTCATCTTCAATTTTCCGCGTATATTGCTGACCGGAAAACTGAACGGTTTATGTGTCGTGGCAGGCACATGCAATGCCCAGCCAATTACCGTAAAGGAACCAAACAGCAAGCAATTCAAAAAGCCGTGGACAATCAGCATGGTCGGAATCGTCACCACTGTATTGCCTGAAAAATTACCGTACGCATAAAGGAATGACCCTAAAATTGTTGCGCACAATGTCACAAAAGGTATTCGGACGATAATCGCCTGTGCCAAGGGAAACTTCAAACGGAATGCATAAAATGTCATGGCATAGATCGCCATTACAGAAAGCGACACAGAGATGATTTCGATGGTGTGTGAAAATGTGATGCCAATCGCTACTGTCATCGGTCCTGTCGCGATAATAAGCGCACATATTTTATAGAGTTTTGTCATCTGTACGCGGCCGATCAGACCCACTGAAATACAAAGCATAAATGCGGAATAATGAAAATGGATCGCTGTTAACCAGGTTGTCATCTCACTGAATCCGGTATCAAACCTCCCGATATATGCAAGAAACCACATCCCGCCTACGGCAATATAGATGAGTCCCAGATCAATCATTAATTCGGCTGTATTTGAAAACCCTCGTTTTAAAAACCGGTCCATTCCTTTCCCGGCAATCCAAAAGGTGACGAGGAGATAAATGAACGCACATATCAACGCGGCCGGATAAGGCATATTGAAGCTTAACGACGTCACCGCCGCCATCCCAACAGCCAGGATTAATTTATCCAATTTACGAAGTTTAACTATCATTTGTAATAAAGATGGGATAAAAACCAGTTGAGCTACTGTTCAATAATAGAAATAACTGGCTTGTTCACTGAATAAGAAACTTAAGAAAAATAAAATGAGTCCAAATAAAATCAGCGGGTTAAAAATCGCTTTCCGTAAATTCACCAGCATACATCATAATCCTTCCTATCAAATCATTGTAGATGGAAACATGGATTGTATAGACACCCTTCACTTCATCGTATCCTTCAAGCACGGTAACACGTCCTTTGAACATGTTCGGTATGGGAATTTCCATCTTCCCCATCACGACTTTCTGTGTTCCGGAAGTGATCAGCAGAAAACCTTCCTTTGTAACGTCAAATAGTAAATCTGAGTAGAAGAAGGGGACATCGCCTAGATAATCCTTTACAATTTGCTTTTCCAAATCTATTGTCATTTTGGCATTGAATTTACGTATGACCTTGGGAAAATAAAATGTTCTCTCCCAAAATACTTCTGCTTCTTCGTCTTTATTTATCCGGCAGCGGTTGGCGATTGAAAAAGGGACATTTTCGCCGCTTTCAGGGAATAGAAAGTTTGCCTTTGCAACAATATGGTAAAAAGAAGAAAGCAACTTACTGCCGTTCTGAATCTGATGCATGACCCCTTCAGCATGGAAAGTCTGATTTAAAGGCAGTTCATAGCGATGCTGAAGTTTTGGATGCAGTTTCTGAAACTTCTCTGCTAATAAGGTCGAATAGATGGTCAAGTTGCTTCCCCTCTTTTTCTTTTGCAGCTTTTCGCAGTCGGCAACTGTTCATGAAGAAGTACACCGATTATAGATAAAATCCAAAGGGAGACATTAAGAGTAATGACATTAAACGGTGCAGTCACTACAGCTGGATCGGCAATTATCGCACTTATTGTAAGAAAAGGAAAAATGACGACTTGCAGCTGCAGAAGGTATTTCTGCAACTTCGGTATGAGCCAGCAACAGGCAAACATCATTTCTGCTATACCGACCCAAATAATAGTGGTGGATGCCTGTGCATTAGTTAACGGAGAAAGCTGTGTTAGCATTCTTACCTCTAGAGGATGTTGTATCAATACCTTGGGAACCAATCCCTGATAAAACCAAACAAAGGAAAATAAAAAACAGATCGCATAAAAAGCAAAAAACCTTCGATATTGGGTTTTCGGGCTCTCTCCCGATTCAATCCAACGCTTTAAAACATCGAAGCTCAAGGCGGTTCCCCAGCCCATCCCCGGACGAAACAATCGGTCAAATAATTTACCCACAACACCGAATCGGACATCATAATCATATTGCGTTAAAAAAGTCGTGCCTTCTTCATGAGGAATATATTTCCAATACCCACTACCCTCAGCAATAGGCGATAGTAATTGTTCTGTACCGAAGTGCAGAGAAGAAGTTTTTTCACCGCTCTCTTTCTCATGTGTGCCTTTGCTCTCCCCCCAACCTGAAACTTGAATGCCTGGCATAACTTTTGTTGAGTAGGTAAAGGTCTGCAACGTCTCTCCGGGTAACCTGTCATTGTATATTATAGAAGAAAACCGCAAATCCCATTGTTCATGCAGTTTCGGCTGCTGGCTATACTCCCATATTCTTTCGATATCATCTTGAATTTCAATTTCCACATAAATCGGTTTTTCCGCCATAAAATTACTCACATCACTTTTTTAAGTATTTAACACATGACTTTCTATTTGTCTAACTTATATATACTTATATTACCATTCAAAATAAGTAATTTATAAAGAAACTTCTGTTCAGTGAAAACAGTTCGTAAAACTATAAAAACCATTTTCGAACGTCCCCCGTTTTTCACCCACTTTATGGATAAACAACGAGGAAAAGATTTTGAGAGATCTCAATATTAATTGAAATAACCGCCGTAAAAGCAATGGAAGAAATCGGTTTAAAAAAGACAACTTTTTATAAACTAGTCAGAGAGTATGAAGAATTATTATAGCTATTTATTTAATAGAAGAAACTCATTTTACACATTAGATTTCCATTTGTAGATATAATCAGTCATTTAATTTTCTTCTAAAACTATTAGAGCCTTACTACATTAGACTATGTAGTAAGGCTCTAATAGTTTTTTAGTTTCGGAATCCGAATCTTTAAGTCCGCTAATAGGATGTCAATCGTTAGTTGAAGAAGAAAAGAGAGAGACATATTCAACACTCGCGCCCGATTGCAGTAGACCGTTTTGCACATCTATGCTTTCTGGACAATCCTATTTTACCTAGTTCTCCTTCACTAAATATAAAATAGAGTCCTTGCATAAAGAAATTAATTCAATTAAGCCATAGCCATTCACTACAACTAGAGCGTCTCATCCAATTTCTGAATCTTTAAGTGGGAAATTAAAAAAACATTGCCAAAAACGTCGATTTTGTCTCCCTTTACACGTACAGCGCAATCTTTGTTCGACGCATAAATATTTATTTCTTCCGATAAGAGAGATAGTTCGCTTTGAACCAGTGCAATGTTATTTTCAAGATCAAAATGAGACAGGACGGAAAAATTGTCAAGACCGATTCCGTCGTAAACAGAGCTCATTTCAACTTTATATCCAAAGTTTTTCGAACATAACCATTTAGCTGACATGTTGATTGCACCAGCGCTTGCTCCCATCACAATAGCGCTGCTTTTTTTAATCGAATTCGATAATTCATATTCCACAAAAAAAACATTTTGTTTAAGAGTATTCCCACCCAACAAGAAAATGACTGAAGCATTTTGAATTATAGTTTGGGCATCTTCCTTCTGTAAGCGATAATTTATTAAATGATATTCATCAAACATAATGCCAGCCTGGTCAAGCCACGAGCGTTCAGTAGCACCATCATCTTCATAAATAGATGGATTCGAGCTAATCATAGCAAGCGATTTTCTATCAATTATATCCTCCTGTAACACCCTGCCCAGATTCTCTGGAAATAAATTGTTAAACCAGCCTAAATAACAGTGAGTTTTCATAAGTACCCCCGTAGCAAAGTGTAAATTACATTTATTCCTTGCGTCACTCATTCTGTTTTCTTGTCACCAACAAAATACTCTGAATGGCCCGATTATTGAACACAAGTTAAACCACGCTCTTCAACTAACCTGCGCCGTTAGTTCAACAAGCAAAAAGCTTTACCTATTCTTGAAGTAAAGCACCACTAGTCGAAGATGGAATTGCATTATTATGTTTTATATAGAAATATAATTTTCTATTCTAACTTGTCATTTAAGTTCGATTTTATTTCCTCTAATAATTTATACTGCATATCTTGTTTCTCTAAAATCTTAGCTGTTAATTTTTCTAACGTTTTTGTAATAGACCATAAAAAGATCCATAAAAACAGAATAACTCCTAAGGCTTCTATGCTAATCACCACCCTTTACTTCTTGCTTCAAACTAGCTAATCCAATGTCTTGTATTTGTTGCACTAACCTGCTGCGTTGGGTCTTCACATATAATTTTATTTTAACATAAATATCCAAATATTCTCTTAAATTATTTAGGTATGGAATTTTAAATATAAATGGAAATGTAACAAAAACTTGCGGATGTTTTCCAGAGAAAGATACCTGGGCCCTTCTTAAGCAAACGGTCCAGATTGTATAATGAACCTAGTTTAAAATTTCCCAATCGGAGTGTTATGTCAACCTAGGATACATACGTAATACAATCCAGTTGAGTAAGTGAATTGAGCTTTTACGGACGGATTATCTAGTTTCTTATTCAACTAACAGGGTAGGTCAGATTAGACTAGATTTAGAATAAATTCAAGGAAGGATTTTTATTATGGCAATAGAATTGAAAGGTAACCAAAAGGGATTTATGCGATTATATGAAGAAAAAGACTTTAATAAAATACAAGCTTTACCAAAGAAGAAGGATGGACTAATTTAGTAGAAAATCATTTGAATACAAAGGAAGCCCGGAAAAATTCCTTATGTTTTTTATATTTGATGCACAAACAAGATAAAAACCGCCATGGAAACCATTGATGATTTCGATGACGGTTTTTTCTTAACTTTGTCCTTGAAGTATTTTCTCCAAATGTTTGACGGTCGGAGTCAAGTTCGCAAAGAAATAAGCTTCCCGCAAGCGCCGCGACGGTGCACTGTCTTGGATATACCCGGCACTGCCGTTATGGAGCATGCTCGCTTGGACCGCGTCCAGCGTCAAGTAGACCGATTCTAGGCGGAGAACCGCAATATCTTTCCAATTTACTTTTTCCTGCTTTACTAAACGGCGTATTTTATCTTTCAATACGGCTTCTTTTTGTTGCAGTTCGTTCGATTGCGTCTGTAAAAAGCGATTGCAGCCATTCTGCTTGTTGTGGACCTTTTCGATCGATTCGATGGAAGCTTGAGTTACACCGAAACCCAGCGAAATTTGGTAAGAAAGAAAAGCAGGACGGATTTTCTCGACATAGCTGTCTGCATCCTCAGCGACTATCCATTCATCCGGAATGAACACATTGCTGAATGAACATGCATAAGTAGCGCTGCCGTTCACCGCCAAATAACCGACTTTTTCTTTCAAGCTAACTCCTTTGGCCTCACAAGGAATAAAACACATGATTGGTTGTTTGCCCTCCACATTCGCAATGATGCCCATCCAATGGTTTTGGCCAAGGTTGGAAACGGAAGGCAGGACCCCGGAAACCGTATATCCTCCGTCTGCCGGTTCAGCCTGAAGTTGCAGTTTTTCAAGCCCCGCTAAATGCTTCATCGGATTTGATAGACCGGTAGCGCCAAGAATTTGGCCATTTTCCAGAGCAGGCAATAGCTTCTTTTGGAGCTCGTCATTGCTTGTATTTCGAAGATACGTTAATGCAGCGAGATGGCACCAAAGACAAAAAGCGGTTGTCATGCATACTTTTGCGACGCTTTCCACCAATTCCATTTCATCTAACAAAAGATCCTCTTGCGATTTCCCATCAGAAGACAGCCATCCAGCCTGACCGATTTTTTTCAGGAAATCTTTGGCATAAAAAGCTTCCGCGTCGATTCGCTTCACATAAGGCTTCAACTCCTGCGCAATCAGCTGTTCAAGCGTTGTGCCTGTTTCCAATCCGCTGTTCACCATCGTAACCAACTCCTGCTAATTGTTTTTTCTTAGTTTGACTGAATTTCCGTAATGGAATCAATTGGTGTTTTTACTGCTTCACGAGCACGTTTAACAGCAGCTTCATCTGGAGCGTCGTAGAAGCACAGGCATTTGGACATATCTTCACAGACATATGTTCTCGAGAATACCACTTCCGGAACTTCTTCATAATGAACCGAATTCTTTTTCTTTCTCGCTAAGTATTGATCCATCGTCAAATCTTCCGGCAAATTCCATTCCACCAGATAATTGATGACGTCCTTGCCTGATTTTACATCATCGAGTTCTTTGCCGACCAAACGGACATCTTTCACAAGATCTGCAGAGATGCCTGCATTTTTCAAAACTTCAACTGCTGTTTTCTGGTCAGCGCCTTCGATAATGAAGAACGAGCGTGCATAGTCGTTTGATACTTGTACTTCAATCAACTCAGATGAATGTTGCTTCAACTGCTCTTGAAGTGCAGCCACCTTTTGTTCCAATTCCTCTTTATTCGAAACGATTCCTTTTAATGATGCTTCAATAAGATATAATGTCATGCTGATCCCTCACTTCATTTTTTTGAAGATTCTCTCTTCTAGTAAGTTATATTATTATACTTAGTTAGTTAAAGCAACCTTATTCACTTTTATATAGTCTATGTTAAAATATAGGCAAAAGGAGTGCTGAAATATGAAAACGAGATATAATCTGCCATGCAATATTGCCCAAACATTGAACATCATCGGTGATCGATGGACTTTACTCATCATCCATGAGATTCTAATCGGCCAAAATACTTTTAATAATATTAAAAAATCGTTGGACGGCATTTCCTCCAACCTGTTATCCGAGCGATTAAAAGAGCTTGAAGAACAAGGCCTTGTCGTATCTGAACTTTACTCCGCCCATCCACCACGCTACCAATACACCTTGACTGAAAAAGGAACAGAATTGGAACCTGTCTTTAATTCCCTCCTCATCTGGGGAAGCATCCACTTGGAGAAATGCTATAAGAAATTGATTGACCCCACTACTGGCGAAGAGCTTGAAATTGGCTATTACTCGAAAAAAACAGGCAAACGCGCGAAATCCATCCAAGTCAAAACAGTTGAATACGAATTGCAGTAGAATGGAGATTGACCATCTCCATTCTTTTTTAGTACGCTTTTACTGTCAGTGCAGGATAAAGTTTCCACTGATCAAAGTTTTTTTATGCCTTTATTCCATAATATTTGCCAACCCAGCGCTCCAGGACACTGATCATTCGGTCCAACAGGAATCCACATACTCCGATAAAGATAATGCCTGCCAGAACATAGTCGAGATTCAATGTATTTCTTGAATCAACAATCAGAAACCCAAGACCGGATTGCGCCCCGATCATTTCTCCAGCAACCAGGAAGATCCAGGCTGTACCTAGTGCCAGACGCAAACCGCTCACCACAGCTGGAAAAGCTGCAGGGAAAATGAATTTATACATCAATTCCCAATTGCGGATTTCCAGGTTTTCTGCAATTTTTAAATACGATGGATTGATTTTTTTGACTCCTGCGACAGTCGAGAGCAGGACAGGAAAAAATGCTGCAATAAAAATAATGGCAATCGCCGGCATATTGCCGATTCCAAACCATAAGACTATAAAAGGGGACCAGGCTACTGGCGCAACCGGCCGCAGTACCTGGACAATCGGATCGATTACTTGCCAGACTCTCGGCGATCTGCCCAGAAACATTCCCAATAGAATGGCTGGGATAACAGCCATTAAATACCCTGCCGCAAATCTGCCCAGACTGACCTGCAGATGGACAAAGATGATTCCTTCAATTATCAAGTCAATAATTGCTTTCCAAACACTTAAAGGCGACGGAAGGAGTGCTTCCTGATAACCGCCTAACCAAATAACCACTTGCCAAATGATGACCAGAATCGCCATTCCAATCCCAAAATTCATGAGCTTCTTCGTTAAATTCATCTTAGGTCACATCGCTTCATCAATATAAGTATTGTCTACAAAGTCTTCAAAAACCGGTGGAATTTCCATCAGTTCCATTTCAAGGACAAAATCACGCAATGTATTGTACTCCGTTTCTTCGATACGCAGATTTTCAAATGAAATCCACCCTAAGGAAAGTTCGAGTACCTCCCTTTCCACCTTCATGTATTGACTAAAGGCTTCATAAACTGCTTCATCCTTTTTCTCTGCATGTTCACCCGACTCAACATATTGGGTGACCAGTGACTGCGTAGCCTTCGGCTGAAGGTCCATAAAGTCTTGGCGCAGCACCAATACACAGCAATAGGAATCTGCCCATATTGCATCCGAATGATGAAGCACTTTGCCGATGTTATTTTTCACAGCCAAGGCACCGAACGGTTCAGCCACTACATAGCCGGAAATCCGCTGTTCCGATAAGGCTGCCGGCATCTCAGGAGGCGCCATTTCCACTATGTTGACATCCTCCAGCGAAAGCCCTTCATTTTTCAGCATTTCATACAAAAGGATATTATGGCTTGAATAGGTATGGGGAATCGCAAATGTCTTTCCTTTTAAGTCTTTGGCACTTTTAATATCCTTGGATGAAATCACTACATTCCCATCTTTATGCCCGAGTGCAACAGCTTTTAGGTCAATACCTTTTTCCTTCGCTTTCATCGCCAGTTCGACCAATACCGATGCACCATCTATCCTACCCGTATTCAAAGCATCCATAAGATCCGGCCACGAATTGAACTTGACCATTTCTAGTTCATACTCCCCGTATTTCCCCTCTTCCATGTGTTCGTCCATATAGAGGGGCCCGGCATGCGTTATCGGTAAATAGCCGATTTTAATGACGGGTTTGTCCACTGCCGCCTGCATACTCGGCTGGCCGCAAGCCGTCAGGAAAAGCAATATACTTGCTGCCAAAATGGATAATGCTACTTTCCTTTTCTTCACAAATCCCACCCCTATCTTAAATATTGTATTCCGGAGCTATTCGCTCCGTACTTAACTGGAATTCATCAAGAATTTTTCTGCGGAAATACTGGAAGTCGCTATGGGTACGATCCCTGGGCTTCATCTGGGTGATGGCAATTTCCTTTTGAATCCTACCCGGATGAGAACCCATGACCATTACACGATCCGAAAGATACACGGCTTCATCAATATCGTGCGTGACAAGAACGATTGTCGTGTTCTTTTTCTCCTGAATACGCAGCAGTTCTTGCTGAAGGTTATAGCGATTAAACGAATCCAGCGCTGCAAATGGTTCATCCATCAATATGACATCCGGCTGAATAGCAAGAGCCCGTGCAATTGCTACACGCTGCTGCATTCCGCCTGACAATTCGTGCGGAAACTTATCCAGCGATGTTTCAAGCCCGACCAATTTCAAGGCATCGATGACGCGTTCGCGCTGCTTATCCGCAGGCAACTTCTCTCCTTCAAGCCCCAACTCCACATTTTTCAACACTGTTCGCCAAGGCAATAAATTGATTTGCTGAAAAAGCATGACACATGATTTAGTAGGCTTTAAAACAGATTCTCCGTTATGTAGGACTGAACCCTTTTCCGCTTTTTCAAAGCCTCCAATGATATTCAGCAATGTGCTTTTCCCACATCCGCTTTTCCCGAATAAGGTGACGATTTCTCCCTTTTTCACTTGAAAACTTACATTTGAAAGGACTTGCAACTTCTTCTCCCCAACGCCGAATGATTTCTCTATATTCTTTACTTCCATCATATTAACGGACATATGCAGTCTCCCCTATCCTTAAAACAAACAATGCCTATAAATTTACTAGGCTTTAAGTTATTTTAATGTACTGAATGTAAAAAAACAACCTATTATTCTCTTTTTTTCTGAAAATTATTGCAATTGATTGAGGAATATTAAGCCTACAAGTGATTTGTAAATCCCTCCTATTTACAACAACGTTTCTGTAGTATATAAGCCTCTTCCTTTCCTTTTTCAGCAAAAAGAATACTTGTCTTGTTTATTCCATTAGCAGAAATCTACAGCTAAACTTTAGAAGATGAAAGATATTCTTTCACTAAGCTACTCATTAGTTTAGGTGTATCGCTTCACATTCTCAGCGCATTGAAGGGACGAAATCGATATTCGAGACAATAACTAGACATTTATGGCATTAAAAAAGAAAAAACCAGTTCGTAAAGATATAAATAAACTTTATGAATGTTCACGTTTTCTTTCATACTTTTACGAACTCTTTTGGTTAGATTAATAAAAAGAAATCCAAGTGGTGGCAAAAGTATTTGAAAAAAATACCCAAAAAAAGGAAGGAGCACTGGAGTGTTCCTTCCTTTTTAAATTCTTAGTTGTATGTAATTGCTGAAAACGCAGCAGTAATTCTATCAACTATTCCATGATATAATTTATACTTTATACTTTATACTCCTATATCGTATACAAATCTTCTACAATAATTAAAATATCGCTTCTTTTAAAGGCTATATTATTTACTATTTCCAATTTTTTCTGAGACCAGAAATAGAATCCACATTAATTAATAAAATACAATAATACGACTAACCAATAATCCTGATTAAATAGTGTTCTCCTTGATGAAATAAATTACTTTATATAGAGAAAAGGAAAAAATTCGCCCGAAACTTTTCGGGCGAATTATTACCAAGCTTATTTTTGTTTTTGATTTTGCAGTAATATTAGTTATGTTGAAGAATATGTCAACCAAAGCAATAGAGGCAACCCTTTGGTGAGGTTCTGTTTCTTCACATTTCTGGTTTTTATTTTTATATATTTGTACACTTTTAATCAATTTTTAACAATTGAGCATTTATTGCACAAATAATTGTACTTAGTGACATAACGACAGCCCCAATTGCAGGAGTTATTACAATACCTACACTAATCAAAACCCCTGCCGCTAATGGAATTGCGAGAATATTATATCCAGCAGCCCACCATAAGTTTTGTTTCATTTTTCTATGACTGGCCTTAGAAAGTTTTAAGATATTTAAGATATCTACTGGGTTACTGTTAACAAGGATGACGTCTGCTGTTTCAATCGCAACATCTGTCCCTGCACCAATCGCAATTCCTAGATCTGCCTCGGCTAATGCAGGTGCATCATTAATGCCATCACCTATCATCGCTACTTTTTTGCCACCTTTTTTTAGCTTTTTCACGTTATTTGACTTTTCATGCGGTAAAACCTCTGCAATTACTTTTGAAAGACCAAGTTTTTCACCTACATAGTTTGCCACACGAGTATTATCCCCGGTCATCATAATTGTTTCTATACCAAGATCATTTAATTCTTTAATTACTTGATAGGAGGATTCTCTTATAATGTCAGCCAAAGCTATCATTCCTTGTAACACATTTTCCTTTAACACGAATATTACAGTTTTTCCTTGTTGCGCAAGTTCTTCGTACGTATTTTCATCAAATGAGATTTGATTTGCTCTCATCGCCCCTGGACTGACAGCTGCAACTTCTACACCATTAACTTGTGCGACTAGCCCTTTTCCAGTTAGGTTTTGATAATCTTTTACTTCATAAAGTTCTAGATTTCGAATCTTGCCTTCTTTGACAATTCCTTTTGCAATTGGATGATCAGATTGAACTTCAACAGAGTAAGCCAGTTTTAATAAATCGTCTTCACTAATACCATTGCTTGGATGGATATCTGTCACACCAAAGTTTCCTTCTGTTAAGGTACCCGTTTTATCAAATACAACACGATTAATTTTAAATGCCCCTTCAAATGCTGTTCGATTACGGATTAACAAACCTTTTTTCGCTGCAATGGAAGTAGATCTTGAAGTTACTAATGGGGAAGCTAAACCTAGTGCGTGTGGACAAGCGATAATCAAGACAGTTACCATTCTTTCTAATGCAAAGTCAAAATCTCCGGTCATCGCCCAGTAAGTAAGAGTAATAACCCCTGTAACTACTGCAACATAAAAAAGCCATTTAGCAGCAATATCCGCAAATCCTTGGGCTTTCGATTTCGTTTTTTCCGCATCACTCACTAATTGAATAACTTGTGAAAGATAAGTATCATTACCTGTTTTACTAACTTTTATTTTTAGTACACCTTCACCATTTACAGCACCACCAATTGCTTCCATACCAGGACTTTTTTCTACAGGAACAGATTCACCTGTTAACATGGATTCATCAACTGTTGATACCCCCTCAAAAATTTGCCCATCAATAGGAATTTTCTCTCCGGATTTAACAAGAATTTGATCCCCTGCTTTCAAAACCTCTATAGTTACATCTACAAGATTTCCTGATTCATCAATTTTATGAGCATCCTTTGGCATTAACTTGATTAATTCTTCTAACGCCTTGGAAGCTCCCATAATTGATTTCATTTCAATCCAATGTCCGAGTAGCATAATAACAATCAAAGTAGCTAGCTCAAAGAAAAAGTCACTTCCTGCAATGAAAAAAGCTGTCAATGTGCTATATACATAAGCAGTTACAATTGCTAGTGAGATTAAAAGCATCATTCCAGGAGCTTTGTCTTTCAGCTCATTCCATGCACCAAGTAAAAATGGTTTTCCTCCATAGAAAAAGATAATAGTTGAAAGTAAGAATAATAAAAAGGTGTCACCAGTAAAATTCACATCATAACCAAAAAGCATTTGAATCATCATTGATAAGTATGAAATAGGTATAGCTAACGCTAAAGATATCCAGAAGCGCTTTTTAAAATCCTCGACCATATGACCGTGATGTTTTGAATGACCCCCGCCATGATTACCATGTTCCATGTGATTATTATGTCCCTCATGTAAATTGTGGTCATGTTGAGTGTGATCTGATTGATTGTGGTCTTCATGCAGGCTGTGATTAGGTTCACCGTGTTTTTTTTGGTTGGGATCTTCATGCATACTGTGATTGTGATGGTTGTGATTTTTATCTTTACCTTGCTTTCCCAATGCTCTCACTCCTCTTTGGTTTCTATTTAAAAAGTTTTTAATATTTATTTCCCGTACCTTCCTATCAACATATCATAATATACCCGGGATGGGTATGCCACGATTAAATAATTATCATTTAACCAACTAAATAATCACTTTTTCTTGAGTCCTCCTATTTTGCACTTGAATATTTTTTGAACTTTTTCAACATCCAGCATCAACAAAAGTGGAACGTTCACTTTTAGTGATGCTTTTTCATTTAGCATTATTCATCATATTGTGATCCAAAACTCGTCCTTTTCTGAACACGGCACAAATGATTAAAAAAGCATCTGTCACTTTAGATGTTATTTTGCACCTATTTCAAGTGCTATTTTGCATATAAATTGAGAACCCCCAGCAATCCTGTTAAGACAAGGTTGTTGGGGGTTCTAATATATCTTTGGCAACTTCCGATAAGCCGTCATATGTAAAGTAATATGGGTTTGATGCCTTATTAGAAATATCTTTAAGATATTGAAGAGAAGAAGATAAAAAAAGTTGTCTTCTATTTTTTTATCTTAATTGTTCACAAAATGTAATTTTAACGAATAATTATTTATAGGTATAAATGTTAGATATTGAGATATCTTTGTCTTTTTCGAAATTGAATAAGCAAAGGTTAATACCATCTTCCTTTACACTGTCATAAATGATTCCCTGAAAATCGTTCAGCATAAGACACTGCATAATAAAGTTAGGGAAGAGATACTTCTTTTTTACTTCCGAGTCTTCATCAGTATACATTTGGCTAAAACCGCTACTGTTTGTATCAGATAGATTTAATATTTTGAGAGGTTTTTCCACCTGAAATTCTGCTATATCTAAGTTATTTTTTTCACCATTGAATGCTATTTCTTTAGTTACTACTTCTTCAACTTCTGCTAAATATAGTACAGATACGCCTGCAGGGTTATAACGACCTTGGGTAGACACTTCAACAGGGGGATTCCAGAGTTCTTCAGGTATATAAGGAACGAGTCTTTCTAATTTTTTTCTAGTTCGACCACGAAGAAATTTTAGTTTAGGCTGCAGTAATTCAATCCCTGTCACAGTACTTTCCTTAATCATATTGAAAATCTCTTGACCAGTTGGATGGTTAAGTCCAAGCATAGGATATTGAGCTAAATATTCTATAAATTCTTCTCCATCTTGCGAAGATATACCAAAGACTTGATCAAAGATCTCGTCGTACTCGCCATACCAAGAAGCAAGTTCTCCAGCAGTAACATAAGGTATATCTTCTGCAAGAACTTCATTGCATTTTGAACAACGAATATTTCCTGAAACAAAGGTTTTTACTTCATTCCCGAATTGCCATCCATCCAGTAATTCGAAAACAGTATTTAAACTTTCCATATCTCCATAGCGTTGCTCATATATGATCTTATCTACGTTACAATCCTGACATTCAGCAATTTCAGTAGATAAAACTTCCCCAATTTCTTGCCCAACTAATTCTAAAAAAGTGTTTCCTTCCGATATTATAATATCTCCTTCTTCAAGTTGTTCATTACAATATGGACATTCAGTTGTAAACGTTTCAGAAATTTCTAGACTCATAGGTATCTGGCCAAGCTTGTGAGAATCATAAAATTCAATTATGCTTTGGAGATCCAAGCAGCAACTACATCTTTCGAAATTCATAAAATCCTCCTAAATGGAATATAATATCTAACTTTCTCTATTATATTCTGTTACTCTACACTGCGACTCTATTTATTCGTTAAATTGATATTTTGCGAAGATATATTATCTGATAAAAAGAAGGAACTTTATAAACTTGCTCCTTTTTAACTAACAATCTTCTCCATTGAAGATTCAACTAGTTTAACGTTTTCAGAATTGAATATTACTATATTCGTTCCTTCTCTATGTACAGTACTTCTATATTTTATTCCTATATACCCTTTGCTCTTAAAATATCTAGCTAAAAATTGAAAAGGAGCGTATTCCCTTGCTCTGACATCCTGCTTTGTACTGTGAACAGGCTTAAATATCTGATCATTATTGAATAAGTTAAAGTAAAATAATGCAGTGATTTTACTTCTTTCCTCTGGTTTTTTTCTAAGAATTTCAGCTAGTTCATATATGTCTGTTGGCAGACTTGAATCTCCTACTACATCAAAGATATGTTTATCACAATTGGACTCAAATTTCGCACTTGTATAAGAGTCTCCTTTTTTTACTCGAAGTTCTGCTTCTATTGTTTTAAGAATAAACTTTTTTTCTATTTCTTTAGATTTCCCCTTTTTTACCGGTATTACCCCTAAATATATAAACGCCTCACCTGGTGGATTCATCCGATTATGATTTTCCACATAATCAGGATGAGGAATCATTCTTTGGTAAAAATCTAATTCAATATCTTCATTTACTCCAACGCCTCTATACATCCTTCCTAAATCTTTAATCGGAAAGCTGAATTGTGGCGCCATATTATTAACTAAGTCATCAAAAACTTTGAAAAAAGTATACTTCTCAATTATTTCATCTAATGAAAGGCCTTCTGTTTCTCCACTGTACAAAGCCTCTTTCAATGTATCCCAATGCTCTATCATTATTTTAGATAAACCATTCACTACCTGCTTCATTTCTATAACTACACCTCAATTTTCCTTTTTTTGATTATTTCTATTATCAACGGATAAGAAAAGCCGATACTCATTAATGAGTATCGACTCAAGATTTGAAAATTATTTTTAAACAAAAAAACTATGTCTGACAATAAAGCTGATTAACAGTAGAAGTTATTTCATAAAAAACAAGAAGGAATAATAGATTTTTATAAAAGGGAGCCTCATATCCCATGTTTTTGAGTTAGCACCTGTTTTCAGATTACTTCCGATAATATCATGATATGTAAACTCTGTTATGAACTCTTCTCAATACTCTTAAGGAACAAGTCCAATATTTTACTATATAGTTCCGGTTGTTCAGAATGAACTAAGTGAGAAGCAAACGGAATAATAGAAACATGGACGTTATTCTGCATAGAAGGATAAGATATAGCCCCTTTTGTCTCGTTAGGATTTCCTTCACCCACGATAAGCAAAATTGGTGAATGGATGCCAGCTAAATCTTTCGTTTCGTCGAATGGATACCACTCTTCATCACGCCCCATATAAAGAAACTGTTTCCAATCCGCTAAATGCAATTGATCAAAGTAATTTACAGCTTTTTCGTTTTGCAGTAATTGCGTTTGAATGCCAACATCCTCTTGGTGCATCTGAAGCCAATTTTCTGGTTTTCCTGGAGTAATACCAGATAGCGTCAAACTTTTGACTTTCTCCGGAAACCTTTTAGCGAAAAACAATCCTACCAACGCTCCTAACGAAGCACCGACAATATGAACGGATTCCATTTCTTTTTCCTCAAGTGTGCTAAACAGATCTTTCGCAGCGTCCTCGAAAAAATTTGATAAATCGTTGTTAACAGATTTCCCATGCCCTCTTAAATCAGGCAGAATAACCTGAAAAGAATCTTTAAAGAATTCTCTTTGGTATTGAAAATCAGTTAAACCTGTTTGCAAGCCAGTGTGTAAGAACACAATTGGTTCGCCTATTCCGATTTCTTCTGTATGTAATATCATTGTGATTCCCCTTCCACTATCTGTATGTATAAAAATTCGTATTCAAGATTATTTGTTTATTTTACAAACTAAACTTGAAAAGTTGAGCGTTATAAGCCCTAATTAAAAATATTGAAATATTTGTTAATTCAATTGTACCTTACATGTTTCTCGAACAATAGAGAAAATTAAATCTATTCTTCTTTTCAAAGAGTTCGTAAAAGTACACTTTTACGAACTGTTTTAAATTACTCATATTTAATGGTTTTTGTAGTTCGTAAAACTATAAAATTACTTTATGAACGTCCATGGTTTCATGCATACTTTTACGAACTCTTTTGGTAGAATAATAGATAGCAATCCAAATGAGGAGTAAAAAAATGGATAATAAAAAGTTTGGTTACATACGAGTCAGCAGTAAAGATCAAAATGAAGTTCGCCAGCTTGAGGCCATGAAAAAATTAGGTCTAAGTGAACGAGACATCTTCATGGATAAACAAAGTGGGAAAGATTTCGAAAGAGCACAATACCAATTGCTAAAACGAATCATCCGAAAAAATGACGTACTTTATATTCACTCACTTGATCGGTTTGGTCGGAACAAAGAAGAAATTTTGAACGAATGGAATGATATTACTAAAAACATCCAGGCAGATATTATTGTGATGGATATGCCATTACTAGATACAACCCAATATAAGGACAGCTTAGGGACATTCATTGCGGATCTTGTCTTACAAATTCTTTCATGGATGGCTGAAGAAGAACCCGATCGAATTCGAAAACGGCAGCGTGAAGGAATTGATGTGGCTTTGCAAAACGGCACAATTTTTGGGCGACCAAAGGTTACGGTCACTGAGGAGTTTAAAGAAGCGTACACTAGCTGGAAATCGGGAAAGATTACGGCAGTGAAAGCAATGCAAGAAATTGGTGTGAAAAAGACGACTTTTTATAAATTAGTCAGGGAGTATGAAGAATCATTATAGTTGTGACTATATAATAGAAGAAACTCATTTCATATTTAAGATTACCTAACGCACAAAAAATAAAAATACGAGACAACCTCTGCCATAAGACCATTTGAAAAAACACGCATTCTTAATTTTAAATTGAGCTATAAACTGACAGTTTATTAAAAAGAACCTGTAATTTATGTTGCGATTAGATGACTTCGGTATTGTGCAGATCTCAAGGTCAAATCCATTTTCAGTAAAGATTTAAACAGGACCTTTTCCAGCCAAATTTTCTTTCACTGCAGCGAACTTTGAAGTCTTGAATATAAATTTGCTCATCTGAAAAGTTCCCGTCCATTATTTTTAGCTTCAAGTATAACGGGTCTGTGAATAGAAAAACCCCCGGATAATGTCACTTTTTTTAAAGTGTCCACTATTCGGGGTTCAGTTCATTGTCGGTGCAGTCTGTGTTTTTCTAATTACTCTTTTTCCATTTCAATTAATAGATCGCCTGTCGCAATAGACGAGCCAGTTGAGACGTGAATTTCTTTAATAACACCATTATATGGAGCTTGAACAGTTGTTTCCATTTTCATAGCTTCTGTAATAAGCAAATGATCGCCACGTTTTACACGGCTGCCATTAGCTATTGCAACTTTTAAAACAGTTCCAGGCATTGTAGCACCGATATGATTTGGATTTGCGACATCCCCTTTCGGTTTTTGCGTAACATCAGACTCGATCGTCATGTCTTGTATAATAACTTCTCGAGGTTGACCATTTAATTCAAAATAAATGACCCGATTACCATCCGATTGTGGTTGGCTTATTGAAACCATTTTAATGATTAGCGTCTTGCCTTTTTGAATCTCCACTTCAATTTCTTCACCTAATCGCATTCCATATAAGAAAGTTGGCGTATCAAGAACAGATACATCTCCAAACTTTTTCTCCATAACTGAATATTCATCAAATACTTTAGGATATAACGCATAAGCCAGTACTTCATGACTATCTACTGGACGATTTAGTTTATGGAAAAGTTCTTCTTTTAATTTATCAAAATTGACAGGTTCTAATAATTCACCTGGGCGAACTGTAATAGCCACGCGACCTTTTAAAATCACTTGTTGCAATTCTTTAGGGAACCCACCATAAGGTTGTCCAATATATCCTTGGAAAAACTCGATAACTGAGTCCGGGAAATCAATAGTAAGTCCTCGTGATAGCACAGTTTCTTCTGTTAGGTCATTTTGGACCATAAATAGAGCCATATCCCCTACCACTTTGGAAGAAGGAGTAACTTTTACCACATCACCAAACATTAAATTAACGACTGAATACATAGCTGTCACTTCTTCAAAACGTTCACCAAGTCCCACTGCTTTTGCCTGTTGCTTCAGATTACTATATTGTCCACCTGGCATTTCATGCACATAAACTTCAGTATGTGGGCTCATCATACCCGACTCGAATTCCTGGTAATATTTCCGAACATCTTCCCAGTAATTCGATAATTGTTCTATTTCTTTAATGTTTGTACGAATTTCTCTTTTAGCACCCTTTAAAGCATATGTGAGACTGTTTGCACTAGGTTGTGAAGTTAATCCAGCCATCGTTCCAAGTGCAGTATCGACGATATCTACGCCCGCATCAATTGCTCTTGCATATAAATAAATACCGTTCCCACTTGTATCATGAGTATGAAGATGTATTGGCAATGAAACTGTATCCTTTAGTTCAGAAACGAGACGATAAGCAGCTTCAGGTTTTAATAAACCTGCCATATCTTTAATTGCTAAAATATGAGCACCTGCAGCTTCTAGTTCTTTGGCCATTTCTTTATAATATGAGACAGTATATTTCGCACGGTTATCATCTAAAATATCCCCAGTATAACAAATAGTTGCTTCTGCAATTTTACCCGATTGTCTTGCAGCATCGATTGCAACTTCCATCCCTTTAATCCA